>CANQKT010000034.1 GCA_947624525.1 uncultured Clostridia bacterium
AAGTAAAAGAAGAAAAAATAGAAAAACTAGAATCAATAAATAATGAAACACAAGAAGAAAAATGGGTAGAAATACCATTAAGTAAATTTAAGGTAACATATCAAATACAACAAAATAAATAAAAAATGTTGAGAATATCGTAAGGGAGAGTCGTAAAGTTAGTGTAAACTTTACCGTACTCTCTGTAGAATTGATAGTGAATAATTAAAAAACAGCATAACTAGAAAAAAATCTAGTTATGCTGTTTTTGGGTAATGAAAACCCCCTGTTATGATTGTACATATTGTAAAAGTTTTTAATATAATTAAAATAGGAGTTAATCTGTTACAGTCTAAACACTTAAAAATCCATTAAAGCAACACATTCATTCGGAGAAATAAAATAATAAAAATAAAAATTTCTGAAAATGTTAACGCAGGGTCTTACAGTTTCTTGCGATACACTACTTGAGGGCGCGTGTTCCATAGCCATCGGAGAGGCTCAAGGGTGTATGCTTAGAAACTGTTAGACCCGGAGATTACGTTTTCAGAAATTTTTATTTTTATTATTTTATTTCTCTCGGCAACATACCATAATTGTTAAATAATAGAAAACTTAGCACCCAAACTGTAACTGCACAACATAAGTGTCTAAAATTTTATAAAAAAACTATTGCTAAAAATAAAAAAACATTATATAATAGAAAACGGTATGAGGAAACACTAACCTTTGTGTGGAGGATATTTTTCAATAAAAAACTATGAACCTTGTCAGGTCCGGAAGGAAGCAGCAATAAGTAGTAAATTTTATGTGAAAAATACTTCCACAGAGAGGTTAGATAATTAAATATTTACTCGTACCATTTTTTTTGAAATCTCAAAGGGGTGATATCATGTCATATACAGCATTGTATAGAAAATTCAGACCAACTAAATTTAGTGAAATTGTTGGCCAAGAGCATATAACAAGAACTTTGAAGAATCAAATTATAGCAAATAGAGTGGGACATGCATATTTGCTAACAGGAGGACGAGGTACTGGAAAAACATCTGCAGCTAAAATTCTAGCAAGAGCCATAAATTGCCTAAATCCACAAGATGGAGAACCATGTAATGAATGTGAAATATGCAAAGCCGCAATTCAAGGCTCCTTAACTGATATTGTAGAAATGGATGCCGCATCTAATAACAGTGTTGAAGATATTAGATCCATAAGGGAAGAAGTAAATTTCTTGCCTACAGTTGCAAAATATAGAGTATATATAATAGATGAGGTTCATATGCTATCAGTAGGTGCTTTCAATGCATTACTAAAAACATTAGAAGAACCACCAGAACATGTAAAATTTATTTTAGCAACAACAGAACCACAAAAACTACCAGCAACTATTTTATCAAGGTGCCAGAGATTTGATTATAAAAAAATATCACCAGAAGATATAAAATCAAGGTTAGATTATATATGTAAAGAAAGTAACATAAAAATTACGGAAGAAGCCCTAAACACAATTTCTATTTTAGCTGAAGGTGCAATGAGGGATGGCTTGAGTATTTTGGAAAGATGTGTGCAAGAGGGTGAAGATGAAATTGATGATGACAAGGTTAAGGAATTGGTTGGAATACCAAAGGTAGAATATATCAATAAAATTGTTAATTCTGTAATTGAATGCAATGTAGATGAAACCCTTGAAAACATTGATAGAGTGATAGCAGATGGAAAAGACATGAATAATCTAATATGGGAAATTATTAAGTATGTTAAAGATATTTTGGTATTCAAGTCAAGCGGAAAATTGACGTTATATAATGAAAATGAACTAGAAAAAATCAAGCAGATTTCGGAAAAAACTTCAAAAGAAAGATTGTTGAGCATTATTTACAGTTTATCTGAATTAGCAAATGACTTAAAATTAACAACTCAGAAAACAATAATGCTGGAAGTTGGAATTATGAAATTATGTATGATTGGAAATCAATCATCAATATCTAACAATAAAAATTTAGAAGAAAAAATTACGCAATTAGAAAACAAAATCAATAAATTTTCTGACCTAGTTATCCACAATTCAGGAACAATTGTGGATAACTCATCAGAAAAACCTAATGTTCCTAGAAAAAGTCCTGTAAAATCAGTACAAAATGGTCCGACTAACATAGTTAAGAATTTTGCACCAACTGGAAAGAAAGTTGAAGGATGGCCAAAAATAGTTTCAAGCTTAAAGGAAAGTGGAAAAATATTGATGTATACAAATTTAGTGAAAACAACTGCAACGGAAATTAATGACATGACTGTGGGAATTGTTTTCCCAGATGGAATAACGTCTTTTGGAAAGGATATTTTAGACAAACCTGAAAGTATAAATGAGCTTACTAAGCTAGTATCATTGGAATATGGAAAGCCAATGCAAGTAAGGTATATAGATGCTAAGCACCCGGAAGAAACCAAGGATGTAGTGGGTGAGATTACAAAGGAAATTGGAATGCCTATAAATATCATAGATGAATAATGTTAATAAAAATTATATGTTAATAATGCCAATAAATACTATGTATTAATACTGTAAATAAAAATTATATGTTAATAATGTAAATAAATATTGTACATGAATAATACAGATAAATATTATAAATGAATAAGGAGGAATTTAAAATGTCAAAAAGAGGAGGATTCCCGGGAATGGGAGGATTTGGTGGAATGAACATCAATCAATTAATGAAAGAGGCTAAGAAGATGCAAGCTGATATGGAAAAATCACAAGAGGAGCTAGCGGTAAAGGAATTTGATGCATCAGCAGGTGGAGGAGCTATAGAAGTAAAAGTCACTGGAGAAAAATTAATAAAAGAAATAAAAATTAAGCCAGAAGTGGTTGATCCAGATGATGTAGAAATGTTGCAAGATTTAATTTTAACATGTGTTAATGAGGCCATGAAAAAGGTGGATTCTGCACAGGCAGCGTCTTTAGGTAAATATAATATTTCCGGGTTAATGTAAAAAATGAAGTTAAATGAGTGGGAAAGTTATAATTTACTTATCATATTGAACTAAGAATAACAATTAAATCGAGACAAGAAGAACAATTATATAAGCTAAGAATAACAATAAAATTGAGCCAAATTGAGCCAAGAAGAACAATCATATAAGCTAAGAATAACAATTAAATTGAGACAATAAGAACAAATAAATGGAGGTCATTATGGGGTATTATTCACCATCAATTGAAAAACTAATTGAAGCCTTTGAAAAACTGCCTAGCATTGGTAATAAAACTGCTGCTAGGCTTGCTTTTCATATTTTAAATGCTAGTGAAACCGAGACAAATGAATTCATAGAAGCAATAACCAATGCAAAGAAGAATTTAAAATATTGCTCTAAATGCTACAATATAACAGATACTGATCCATGTCCAATATGTGCAAATAGTGGGAGAGATCAATCAATAATATGTGTTGTTGAGGATGTAAAAGATGTTGTGGCAATGGAGAGAACTCATGAATTTAAGGGAGTGTATCATGTTTTACATGGTGTGGTTTCCCCAATGAATGGGGTTGGTCCAGATGATATAAAAATTAAGGAGTTATTGGCAAGGCTTATGGATGGACAGGTTAAGGAAATTGTATTGGCAACAAACCCTAGAGTCGAGGGGGAGGCGACGGCTATGTATTTGTCAAAGTTGATTAAGCCTTTAGGAATAAAGGTTACTAGAATTGCGCATGGTATTCCTGTTGGAGGAGATTTGGAGTACACAGATGAGGTGACTTTGAGTAAGGCTTTGGAGGGAAGAAGAGAGTTGTAATCAAGCAAGGGTGTACTAGCAAATTTTACCCAATAAAATTTGGCATATATCCATGGTAGAGTTTGGTTTTGCTATTAGTTTGCTTTTTTCTTTCATTTCCTGAAGTTTGTCTTTGTTATTTAATAAATCACTAATTACTTCATCAATATTATCATCATTTTTTAACCAAACCGCAACACCAGAGTTTTCAAGAAACTCTGCATTTTCTTCTTCTTGACCCGGGATGGGGCTTGTTATAAGCATTGGCAAATTTGAAGCTAAGCTTTCGGAAGAAGTTAAACCTCCGGGTTTTGTTACGACCAATGAAGATATGTGCATTAGGTCAGGTACATCATTGGTATATTTTAAGATGTGTAAATCAGGATTTTGTATTTTTTCATATAATTTTAAAAATTCATCATTCATTTTTTTATTCTTGCCGGAAATGGCAATAATTTGATATTTGTCAAGATGATTTGTTAAGCTCTGCAACACTTGAACAGTTCTTTTTTGACCTAATCCAAATTCTCCGCCACCGAAGAATAAAATTATTTCTTTATCTTTGTTTAATCTATAATTATTGTATGTTTCATCATCATAAAATGGATAAGAAAATGTATTTGCTAATGGAATTCCTGTCGCGAAAACCTTTTCAGGGGGAATGTTGTAGGAATCTATTAGAGTTTGCCTCATTTTATCATTAGAAACAAAGAAATATTTGCAATTTTCCTTTCCAACCAACCATTGGTCGTGTGGTGCAAAATCGGTCATTACAGTTGCTAGTTCACAATCTATGTGCTTTTTTGATATTAAATAGCTGGTCATTTGTGTTGCAAAAGGATGTGTAGATATTACAAGGTCTGGTAAGTATTTACGAAATAGATCATGTATTTTTTGTGCCATTTGTTTATTAAATTTGCTACTTATATCTGATAATAAGCCTTTTTTTGATCCATAGTATATTTTTTTCCAAAGTCTTGGAGTTTTTTTAGCCATGTTTTTATATGCATTGGTTGTTAAATTGCTTAATATTGGATGAGTATATTCTACACAGTCTATGCTTTTTACTTCACTGTTAAAAAAGTAGTGATCTTCTATATATGTTTGAATGGAATTGGCTGCAGATAGGTGGCCTCCTCCATATTTTGCATACAAAATTAATATTCTTTTCATTTTTTTATCTCGCTTTCTTTTTTATAAAATTATTTTAGCATATGTTTGGAGTTGTTGTAAACCTATCTATATTATAAAACATATGTTCGATACTGTCAAGGCCTTTGACAAATAAATTTTTTCTCGTAACACAATGAATAATTCTTCAAAAATTGGAGAATATAGACTTTAAAGTCGTTAAATAATGGAGATGAGAAATATGAAAAATGTAATAAAAAATATTATAGCTATTATTTTTATAATTATTATTTTTATTTTTGGATTAATCAAATACAGTGGCACTACATCAAGTGCAGCAAATAGTAATTCGGTTTCAGATGTTCAACTCTTAGCTAGAGCAATAAATGGAGAAGCAAGAGGCGAAAGTTATGAAGGACAAGTTGCAGTAGGTGCTGTTATTTTAAATAGAGTTGAAAGCCCAAATTTTCCCAACTCAATTGCAGGGGTAATCTATCAACCCGGGGCTTTTACTGCAGTTTCTGATGGGCAAATTAATGTCGCTATTGATGAAAATTCAACAGTTGTTAAAGCAGCACAAGATGCATTAAATGGCTGGGATCCAACTAATGGAGCTATTTATTATTTCAACCCCAATACTGCTACAAGCAGTTGGATTTGGTCAAGACCATTGATAAAAACTATTGGAAAACACAGATTTTGTAAATAGAGGAGGATTTTGTTATGACAAGTTTAAAACAAAAAGTTTATGATTGGAAAGATAGATTAAGAGATAGGCACATGTTAACTTTAGTAATAGTGCTGGTTGCAATAATTGTTGCATTAGGTTTGTTTGCCTACAAAAAGCAAATTCAATTCAGACAGGCTTCGGAAAATTCATATAACATGGCGTTTTATGAGCTAGTAGATTATGTTGATAGTGTTGAAGTATATTTAGCTAAATCTTTAGTTTCAAACACTCCTGAGCATGGTGCAGAAACTTTGACATATGTGTGGAGAGAGGCCAATTTAGCTCAAAGTTATTTATCAAGACTTCCAATAGATAGTTCAGAGTTAGAAAATACAGCTAAGTTTTTAAATCAGGTAAGTGATTATAGCTATTCACTATCAAGAAAAAACATAAATCAGGAGTCTCTTACACAAGATGATTTAAATAATTTAACTCAGTTACATCAATATAGTGTAGAATTAAAAAATACATTAAATCAATTATCAGATGATTTAAATAGTGGTCGTATAAGTTGGGGTGAATTAACTAAAAAGGCAAGTCCAGTATTTGCACAGGAAGTAAGCAATATTTCCAAAGATAGTTTTAGCAATTTAGAGGAGAATTTTCATGAATATGCAGGATTGATATATGATGGTGCTTTTTCAGAACATATGACAAATCCGGAGAGAAAGGGACTAACTGGTAATGATATAGATGAGGAGACTGCAAAACAAAAAGCAATTGAGTTTTTAGGAGCGGATAATATTAAAGAAATAAATTCAAATGGATTAACTGAAAATGCTAATATACAATCATACGATTTTTCAGTGAAGAAAAATGATGGTGGAGATGCATGGATTTCAATTTCTCAAAAGGGTGGACATGTTGTGTTTTCAAATAGTACAAAAGATGTTCAGGCTGAAGTTTTAAGCCAAGAGCAAGCAAATGAAATTGGTCAAAAGTTCCTTGAGTCAAGGGGAATTTATAATATGAAGCCAACATATTATTTAAAACAAAATGGGATTGTAACTATTAATTATGCATATGTTCAAGATAATGTTACGGTTTATTCTGATTTAATAAAATTAAAAGTTGCTTTGGATAATGGAGATATACTTGGGATGGAGACTACTGGGTATTTGAACTCACATGAGCAAAGGAATTTTGTAACTCCTGTGGTGTCACAGGATGAGGCGAGAAGCAAGATTAACAAGAATTTGGAGATTGTTAGTGAGGGAATGGCTATGATTCCTACAGAATATCAAACTGAAATTTTGTGTTGGGAGTTTAAGGGTAATGTTGATGATAGGCAGTTTTTGGTTTATATAAATGTGGAAACTGGTAAGGAAGAGGATGTGCTTGTGATTTTGGAGACTCCAAATGGTACTTTGACCATGTAGGGAAATTTTTCAAGAATAATATCATTAAAAAAGTTAACAATAATAGTATTCCGTTGGAATAATTTCTTCAATGGAAGACTAGTTTCAGACTTAAGGAGGATTTTGTTATGTCTAGAAGAAATGGTGGTTTAATGTCAGAGGACTTAAAGGTAGAGATAGCAAAAGAACTTGGAGTATATGAACAAGTAAAACAAGATGGTGGATGGCAAAATGTGTCTTCAAAAAATTGCGGAAATATAGTAAAAAAGGCAATTGAAATTGCAAATAGAAAAGTATAACAAAAGCGGATTTTGAGCCGCTTTTCCTTAGATTTAGGGATATTTGACTATTTAATGTTTGAGTTTTTTGCTATAACTGATTTTACTTTTTCAATATCGATTTGTGTTAATGAAGATATTTCTTCAGGAGATAGATTTTTACTAGACATAGTTAGTACAATCTGCTCAATGCCCTGCTCAATACCTTGCTCAATGCCCTGCTTCAAACCATCCGCAATTCCCTGTGCGAGACCTTCCTCACGAGCTTCCTTCAAAGCCGTATTACGATCATACTCCGCCATTTCCAAACGTAAAGCACGGTCTCTAATTATATCATCTGCTGTAATCTCTGCCCATTTCTTTTTCGCTTCAGCCAATACTCTACTTTCCTCCATAGCCTGCAAAACCTCCTTTCCGTTAGGCTCAATAATAAAATCAAACCACATATTTCTATATTCATTATTTTCTCTCATTCTAATATATTTTGGCAACTCAATAATGTGTATTTCGAAATCATCAGACAAAATAATATCTTTATAATCCTCTTCACGAATTTGCCACTTAGTATGAAATTTATCTAAAATTGTATTAAATTTTTTAATTTCATCATTTACAATTAAAATTAAAATTGTCTTAGCCAAAACATCATAAGAATTGCCACGTTTCAAATCGCCAGAATACAATCTTGCCCAATATGACAATAATCTTTCTAACAATGTAGAAGATGAAGAATTTTGCATTTCAATATTATAGTTAGTTCCATCTTTAGCTTTTGCTCTAAGATCTAAGATGCCTAGTTTATCATCATAATGATCTCGAATTAATTGTAAATTAAGATCTAAATCTATATTTCCAATTTTTTTATTTAATATTTTTTCTAAAAATTCTTTAGTAATTTCCTCATTTCCAATTGTCCCAAAAAGACAGTGGAAAATCACATCATTAGTTGGTAATAGATGCTTTTCTGTTGGTTGAATACTATCAACCTCTTGTTGTTTAATCATATTTGATTTCCTCCTTATTGTAGCATTTTTTTTAAGGGATTTCAATACATAGATAAAAATTTCCTTATACATTTATAAAAATACATTTATAAAAAGACAAAAAGTATTTTGATTCAATTAAATTAATAATGTAGAATATTTAAAAATTATTGAAATTATATAAGAACAATAAAAGTATTATTAAAACATTATTAAAATATGGATAAAGCATAATAAAAATCTTATTAGATAAAATTCCCATGAATAAAAACTTTTGAAAAAAGTTAATTGATAATTATATAAAACTCGAGTTTCAATTTCAATCATAATAGCATGAAAAACTTAATAATGCAAGGAAAATCGTAAGACAAATTTCGTGCTTTTTTGCAATAAGCCGTAAATGAAAATATCTTACGGAAATGCGAACATTTTCAATTTGATGATAAAAGGAATTTTTTTATCATACATAAATTACGAAAAATGTAATAAAAAATTAATAAAAACGGAAAAAGTGTATATCCCTAAAACTATAGGTGAAAACCTTAGTTTTAGGAATATTTTATTTTATAAATATATGTGCTAATTTAATGTTAGATGATTTGATAGAAAGTTTAGGTTGAACTTGAGCAGCGAAAGGAGGAACAGCTGAACTTGATGTTAAAGTAGTCAAAGTTGGTTATGAATTGAATGCAAAAGAAAGGTGAGGTGAACAAATCATGAAAAGCTCTGTAAGTCGCTTGGTTGTAGAGAGAGAGAGAGAGAGAGAGAGAGAGAGAGAGAGAGAGAGCTACTCTTTATTCAACATGG
>CANQKT010000035.1 GCA_947624525.1 uncultured Clostridia bacterium
TCATAAGTGTCTTTACATTTTTTATTTTATTCTTATTTTTTTATGTTTACTATTTCCCCATAAAACTTAACTCATATTAAAATTTTTGGCAAATTCGAATGACTGAATAAAAAAATTTAATAAATAAAGTTTAATTAACATAATCAGATAAAATACATAGTATATAATGTAGGAGGAAAATGGATGTGAATGATATATTATATAGTATGTTAGGTATTCTAGTACCTTTTATAGGAACTAGTTTAGGGAGTTTTTTTGTCTTCTTTATGAAAAAAGATATGAGTGAAAATTTTCAAAAAGCAACAGTAGGGTTTGCAGCAGGGGTAATGATAGCAGCAAGTGTATGGTCACTTATATTACCATCGGTGGAAATGGCAGAAAATCAAGGAAAAGTTGAATGGGTACCTGCAACAGTAGGATTAATTTTGGGTGTTTTGTTTTTAATTTGTATTAATAAGATAGCTAATAAATTAGAAAAAAGAAAAAATGGGAAAAAATTAAATATGTTGCTATTTTCAGTTACACTACATAACATTCCAGAAGGAATGGCTGTAGGCGTATGTTTTGCTGGATTTTTGGCTGGTAATGCAGGAATAGATTTATTTGAAGCAATGCTATTGGCAATTGGAATAGCAATTCAAAATATTCCAGAGGGTGCCATAATTTCAATGCCTTTAAAAATGCAAGGAGTTAGAAAATCTAAAGCTTTTTCTATACGGTGTTTTGTCTGGAATTGTAGAACCAATTAGTGCTATTATAACAATAATATTAATAAATGTGGTTGTACCAATTTTACCTTATTTATTATCTTTTGCAGCTGGTGCGATGCTATTTGTTGTAGTTGAAGAATTAGTTCCAGAAATGCATGGAGGTAAAAAATCTCATCTTGGAGTAATTGGCTTTACTGTTGGTTTTGCAATTATGATGATTTTAGATATAGCTTTAGGATGAATAATTAGTATGTATTAAGTTCAAGTGCTTAAGAAAAGTCCTTAGATTTTTCTTAAGCACTTGAATTGTAATTGTAAGTTAAAGATAATTAAAAAAATTTAAAAAAAATGATGATTTTTTTATTAATATGTAATATAATCAAAAAAGTTAAAGGTTATAGATACCAAAAAAATCTAAATTTATAAAAAAGGATGATGTAAAAATGGAAAGATTAAGAGGCTTTGAAGTAGCAAAAGGTTTTGAAAATAAGGAGATTAACATGCCAGTTAGAAAAACGAAGTATTCTGCTGGATATGATATAGAGGCCGCAGAGGACTGTGTTATTCCTGCTTTTAAAGCTGGGCAAAAGCCAACTTTAGTAAAAACAGGGTTAAAGGCGTATATGCAAGAAGATGAGTATTTGATGTTATGTAACAGAAGTTCAAATCCATTTAAAAAAGGTTTAATATTGGCAAATAGCATTGGTATTGTTGATGCAGATTATTATGGAAATCCAGATAATGATGGTGCTTTTATGTATGCGTTTTATAACATGTTTGATCATGATGTTGAAATAAAAAAAGGTGATGTTATAGGACAAGCTATTTTTAAGAAATATGAAGTATTAGATGGAGATGTTGCTGAAGGAGAAAGAGTGGGAGGATTTGGATCAACTTCTAAATAGAAAAATAAAAATTTATTATTTGTTGATTTTAGCCAATTTTCAGGAATTGATAAAAAATGATACAAAAAAAAAATGGTAAAAGTTTTGACTTTTACCATTTTTTGTGCTATAATTATTAATGTAGTTAAAAAGATAAACCTTTATTGACTCGAAAAAAATGCAAATTGAAAGGAGTGTCTTACATGTTTAATGTAGGTGATAAAATAGTATATCCAATGCATGGAGCAGGAGTGATACACGCAATTGAAAAAAAGAATATTTTAAATGAGGAACAAGATTATTACATAATTTCAATGCCTGGAGAAGTAAAAGTAATGGTGCCAACACAAAAAGCAGAAGAAATTGGTGTAAGAAATATAATAGATAAAAATGATGTTTCGAAAGTACTAAATATATTAGAAGAAGATGAAACAGAAATGTCAGATAATTGGAATAAAAGATATAGAGATAATATGGATAAAATGAAAAGCGGAGATATATATGAAGTAGCAGATGTAGTTAGAAACCTAAGTTTTAAACAAAAAGAAAAAGGTTTATCTACAGGAGAGAAAAAGATGTTGAACAATGCAAAACAGATTCTTGTTAGTGAATTAGTTTTAGCAGAACA
Organism: uncultured Clostridia bacterium; assembly: GCA_947624525.1. GTDB lineage: Bacteria > Bacillota > Clostridia > TANB77 > CAG-508 > CAG-492. The sequence goes on from CANQKT010000035.1 coordinate 2,223, forward strand.
TGTACCACAATCTGAGATTGAGAAAATAGTTGAAAATAAAATTAATGTCTCATTTGAAGAAAATAGATTACATGAAAACAATGTGGATGGAATAAATAAGAATATAGTTAGTAAGTTTATTCCATTTGATAGTACAGGAACATCTCAAAATTAATTAAAATAAAAAGCGGAAATTAAAAATTTTCTGCTTTTTTTGTCGGATAAAAATGTAATAACAGTATGTGTATTAGAGCTTTAAAATAAATTTATAAAGTAAGTGTAATTTTAATTTAAATAGTAAAAAAATATCTAAGGAATTGGACAAGAACTTCCATACATTTACATAAGTTTACAACTTATGTAAATGTATGGAAGGATTTATAAAATTTACGTCGAATAATAATAATAGTTATATTTATTTTTGGAAAGGAACCCCAAATGGTAAGATATAGTGATGAGCTTATAGATGAAATAAGAAACAGTAATGATATAGTAGATATTATCTCTCAATATGTAAATTTGAAGAAAAGTGGGAGAAATTTTTTTGGTTTATGCCCATTTCATAGCGAAAAATCTCCATCTTTTGCTGTATCACCAGATAAACAAATTTTTCACTGCTTTGGATGTGGAGTTGGCGGAAATGTTTTTCATTTTATAAGTAAAATAGAGAACATAGGGTTCAGAGAATCACTAGAAATGTTAGCTAATAGAGCAAATATAACGTTACCAACTTTAGATAATGAACAAGACAATAAAATTTCATATTTGAAATCGAGAGTATATGAAATAAACGAACTAACTGCACAATTTTATCATGAAAACCTGTATAAGCCCACAGCCAAAATTGCACAAGATTATATAAAGAAAAGAAAATTAGATAATAACACATTGAAAACATTTTTAATAGGATATTCGGGAAATTTCAATGAATTATATCATACTCTAAAAAAGCAGGGGTTTACAGATGAAGAAATATTAGCTTCATCACTTGTAAACCGTAATGATAGAGGGGAGTTTATAGATAGATTTAGAAATAGATTGATGTTTCCTATTCAGGATGAAAGAGGAAGAGTGATAGCTTTTGGAGGTAGAATTTTAGAGGATAATAAAATTCAAAATGTAAAAATGCCGAAATATATTAACTCTTCGGAAAATATAGTTTATACCAAGGGCAGACATTTATTTGGTTTATATGCTGCGAAAAAACAAAAAATAGACAAGATTTTAATTGTAGAAGGATATATGGATGCTATATCATTACATCAAAGAGGAATAACAAATGTAGTTGCATCACTTGGAACAGCTTTAACGGAGGCACAGGGTAGGTTATTACGTAAAAATAGTCAACAGGTAATAATTGGCTACGATTCAGATGGTGCAGGACAAGCTGCAACTTTAAGGGGGCTAGAAATATTACAAAATTTAGGTTGTGATATTAGAATTTTACAATTAGAAGGCGCTAAGGATCCAGATGAATATATTTTAAAATTTGGACCTGAAAGATTGCAAAAGTGTATAGATAATGCAATATCATTAGTTGACTACAAAATAAAAATGTTAAAAAATAAACTAAATTTAGATCATCCAAATGATAAAATAAAGTTCTTAACGGAGATTGCAAAGGAATTGTCTAAAATAAATAGTGTCATTGAAAAGGAAGTGTATGTAGATAAAATAGCTCTTGATTATAACATATCAAAAGAGGCAATAAATGCAGAAATAAACAAATTGCTATATGGAAAAAATCATACTGAAAAAATACTTCAAAATAAAACACCCATAAGACAGGAAGTTACATCTAAAGTAAGCATAGAGGATGATGCTGTTACTAAAAAAGAAAATATGATAATATATCTTCTTATAAATTATCCAAAAGAGTCATACAATAAGCTTAAAAGCGAAATAAGTTATGAGAATATAAAAAATGAAAGAAATAGAAAAATAATAAAAAAGTTGTATGAAGAATTGGAAAAAGGAAATAGTATTAATGATGTATTGGATTTATTTCAAGATGAAGATATTATAAATCATTTAACATGGATAATGGCATATGATTTTGAGATAGTGGATGTTGATAAATGCATAGAAGATATTCTAAGCAATTATGAAAAAGATAAATTGATATCAATGAGAAATGAAATTATACAAGCACTTAAAAATGCAGATAATTTAACAAAAGATGAAATAGCTAGTTTAGAACAAAGTTTAAGTGAAATTATAATAAAATTAGCTAAAATGAAATAGGAGGTAGAATTAATGAAAAAATCTGAAAATGATGAAATAGAAATGATACAAAAAGTAGAGATACCAGATGTTGTAGGTAAGACAGAGAATCAGGCTAGAAAAGAATTAGACAGATTAGACGTTATAATCAAATATGTTAATGATGATAAGAAGGAAAATGAAGTTGTAGTAAGTCAAAGTATTGAACCTAATACTAAGGTAGACGAATATTCAGAGATAGTTATAAAAATAAATAAAAAGCAAGAAAATAAAGAATTAAATAAAGAAAAAGTAATGAATATAATAAAAAAGGCGCAAAAGGAAGGAAAAATTACTTATGGAGAATTAGCTTCACAATTAGGAGATGTTGATACAGATCAAATTGAGGAAGTTTTTGATACATTTGAAAACATTGGTGTAAACGTTTTTAGTGAGGAAATGGAAGAACCAAATTTTGAAGACTTAGAAGAAGTTGAAGAAATAAAATTAGAAGATATTGATGTAACTAATTTTGATGGTGTAAATATAGATGATCCAGTTAGAATGTATTTAAGGGAAATAGGAAAAATTCCATTATTAACATATGATGAGGAATTAAGTTTGGCTAAACAAATTCTTGAGGGAAATGAAGAAGCAAAACAAAAACTTGCTGAGTCTAATTTAAGATTAGTTGTAAGTATAGCAAAAAAATATGTTGGTAGAGGTATGTTATTCTTAGATTTAATTCAAGAAGGTAATATGGGTTTAATAAAAGCGGTTGAAAAATTTGATTATACAAAAGGCTACAAGTTTAGTACTTATGCTACATGGTGGATTAGGCAAGCTATAACAAGAGCAATTGCCGATCAGGCAAGAACAATAAGGATTCCAGTACACATGGTAGAGACTATAAATAAATTAATTCGTACTTCAAGAGATTTATTACAAAGATTAGGTCGTGAGCCTACACCAGAAGAAATTTCAAAAGAAATGGAGTTACCTGTAGAAAAAGTGTTGGAAATACAAAAAATTGCACAAGATCCAGTATCTTTGGAGACACCAATAGGGGAAGAAGATGATAGTCATTTAGGTGATTTTATACAAGATGATGATTCACCTGCACCACAAGATTCAGTAGCATATACATTATTAAAAGAGCAATTAGAAGAAGTTATGAACACCTTAACTCCAAGAGAAGCTAAAGTTTTGAAATTAAGATTTGGTCTAGAGGATGGCAAAGCTAGAACACTTGAAGAGGTTGGGAAGGAGTTCATGGTAACACGTGAAAGAATAAGACAAATAGAAGCAAAGGCTCTAAGGAAGTTAAGACATCCAAGTAGAAGTAAGAAGTTAAAAGATTATATGAATTAATTTCCAAAAACACTTGATTTTTTACGATTTTTATGTTAAGATTAATATTATATATTAAGATTTATAACAAATCGGAGGTTAAATATATGGAAGATAGTACTAAAACTAGAATAAACATATTAAGTTGTATAAAAGAATATGCAAATGATATAAAAACATGTGTAACAGCTCTTGTTGGTGGTAATGATGAAAAGTTTATTAGTGACATAGATAGTATTCCTGAATTGACTGATTATAAAAATAAAAATTATAATGATGAAGATATAAAAAAAGATATTGATAATTTAGAAAAAATTCAAAAAGCTTTGGATAAGAAAAAAGAACAAGCAAGAAAAGCAAAGAAAAATTTAGATAGACAATTGGATGGTTCGGAAATTAGATCTATTGGAAAAAATAATAGGATTATGGATAGAGAAGAAAAAGAATACTAGTCAAAAGCAATTAATGGGGGAACTGAATAAGTTTCCCCATTAATTGCTTTTTTATATAATAGGAAATTGCCCTATAAAGTAAAAATTAATTGGTGAGTGTATAAAGCGTTGCATAGTCAAATTTGGTTGCATACATATTAATGTATTTATGGAGAATTAGGATTAATATTGTTATTTGTAAAAAAATAAACCATACAAAATATTGAAATATCAATATCTGTATGGCTTTAAATTTTGGTAGCGAGAAGTGGATTCGAACCACCGACCTGCCGGGTATGAACCGGATGCTCTAGCCAACTGAGCTATCTCGCCATGTGCATAGACAAGTATTATTATAATGTTTTTTTGGGGGCTTGTCAATACAAAAACAAAAAAATTGCAAAATTTTTAGGATTGTGTGATAGTTTAGGTGCATGCAATTAACTTGCTAATTGCATGCACCTGAATTGTAATTGTATTGTGAGCGTATATAAGTTTGACTTTATTGTATTATTTTGATAATTTTTCAAACTCTTTACATTTTATACGATAATCCATTTGCTGAGTTAAATATTTATAATACATATATGCTTGTTCATACTGCATAATTGGATTTATCATAGGTGTTTCATACATTGAAGAATCATAATTATTCTCGTAAGGGTTGAAATTACTTGAATTTGTGAAATTATTAAAATCCATATTTCTATCCATGTTAAATAGCTCCTTTCAAAGATAAATTTGTTTAGTTAATATATATTTTAAACTAATAAAAATATTACTATATATCAAGAAATTTGTATGTATTTATTATATTAAACTTAAATTTAGATTAATTTATATTAAAATACATATAATTAAAGCTATGTAAAACAACGAAGGTATAAAAAGCAGCAAGAAAACCTTGTAATATTTTACCAATTAAATAGGGCTTCATTGATAAGTTGTTTTTTGAAGCAATACTAAATATTTGTAGGAAAATAGATATTCCAGCAAAGCCTAATAAAAAGGCAGATATTACAATTTGAGTAGACATATATTTAGTATGTAATGCTGATATTGCATTTACGCCATTAGTAAGCTCTAATAAACCAGTTAAAATACTTTGACAATATTCTGTTGGTATATTTATAAAACTTAAAATATTACTAATAGAAGCTATTATATTTAAGCTATTTAATATTGATATAATAATTGAAAAAAGAACTATGAAACCTCCTATTAGCAAAATAGTTGAAATAGCATTAGTTATACTATTACTTAAAATCATACCTAAATCTGAAACCTTATAGGAAGTTAGGTTAGTAGAGGTTCTATAACTTCTATTAATTTTTTTCCTATTGTTCTTTCTACGAAAGCTTGAGGATTTCTTATCAAAGGTATTAGTAATTCTGTATTTTATAGGAGATTCATTTGCCATTGTATTAGAGGATTTAATAGATTTGATTTTTTCAGCTTTTTTACTAATAAATCCAAAAATTAATCCGACAGTTAAACATGCTAAAATATGAGTAATAAATAGTATTATACCAATTGTGGTGTCACCAAATAGACTTATTCCAACAGTTCCTATAATAAAAAGAGGACCAGAGTTGTTTGTAAAAGCTAACATTCTTTCAGCTTCTTGCTTTGTGCAGGTTCCTTCTTCAACAAATTTATTAATTATTTTTGCACCAACAGGATATCCACTTATAATTCCCATAATAAATGCATAGCTACTCTCACCTGGAGCATTGAATAGGGGACGCATGAATTTATTGGTGAGTTTGCCTAAATAGTAAGGTAGGTTTGTATAATTTAGCAGTTCGGTTGCTACGAAGAAAGGAAATAGTGAGGGGATAACATTTTTTGCCCATAAGGTTAGTCCATTTTTTGCTGCAAATAGGTTGGTGTTAGAAAAAATAACTAAAAATATCAAAAATAATGTGAAAAGTGTTGTTAATAAGTTTTTCTTGAATACAAACACGAAAAATTTACGTAATTTCATATATGCTCCTTCTATTTTTTATTCTATTTAACAAAATGTTATGCTTGGACTTTTTAGAATAGAACATGGTGTGTGGAAAATGAAGCTTTTTTTACGTGACACAAAATATTTTTATTAAAATAAGCCTTGTAAATGCTGATATTTTAACATTTACAAGGCTTATTTAATTTGGTGCGGATGACCAACATCCAACAATTTACAATCACACTATTTTCAAGCATTTACAATAACATACATATTTTTGTA
>CANQKT010000036.1 GCA_947624525.1 uncultured Clostridia bacterium
TTTAAGAGAACAATGATTGTAACGTTTGGGACATTTTCTCATTTCTTTACTTAAGACATTATCACATTTCTTTCATACTCTTTATTTTGCTACTAAATTAACTCTTGCAATATAATCTAAATTGTTATATAATTTTGTAAGATTTAAAACAAGAAAAGAAGGAGATATAATGGAAAATATAAACTTAAAAGATAAATATTTAAACTTTTTTGAAAGTAAAGGACATATTGTTATTCCAAGTGCACCTGTAATTCCGGAAAACGATCCTACAGTATTGTTCAATACAGCAGGAATGCAACCATTAGTACCATATCTAAAAGGTGAACCACATCCAGAAGGTAAACGCTTAACAGATGTTCAAAAATGTTTTAGAACAAATGATTTGGATGAAGTAGGAGATAAAACACATCATACATTTTTTGAGATGTTGGGTAATTGGTCTTTAGGAGATTATTTTAAAAAGGAGTCTATAGAGTGGAGTTTTGAATTATTAACTAAGCAGTTAAATATACCAGTAGAAAGATTAGCTGTAACTGTATTTAAAGGGAATGATATTGTTCCAGCTGATACAGAGTCAGCTGAAATGTGGAAAAATCAAGGTATTCCAGAAGAAAGAATTGCTTTCTTAGATGACAATTGGTGGCCTAATATGGAATCAACAGGACCATGTGGACCAGATACGGAAATTTTTTATTGGAGAAGTGATGAAGAAATTCCAACTAGGTTTGATCCTGAAAATGATAATTGGGTTGAAATATGGAATAATGTATTTATGCAATATATGCATAATCAAGATGGAACTTTTACTCCATTAAAAAATAAGAATGTTGATACAGGTATGGGAGTAGAAAGAGTTACTGCAATATTAGAAGGAAAAACTGATAATTACAAATCATCAATATGGAAAGAAATAATTGCTAAAATTGAAGAAATTTCAGGAAAAAAATATGATGATAAAAAATACACAAAATACATGAGAATTATTGCTGATCATATTAGAGCTATAGTTATAATTCTTGGAGATGATGCAAGAATTATGCCATCTAATAAAGATCAAGGATATATATTAAGAAGATTAATAAGAAGAACAATTAGATATGCTAAACAAATAGATATACAAATTGATTCTAACTGGGAACAGGAACTAGCGAATATAGTAATTAATGAATATAAAGAATATTACAAAGAATTAGAGAGAAATAAAGAATTCATATTAGAGGCTTTGAAAAATGAGAAAACAAAATTTAATAGAACACTTGAAAAAGGGTTAAGAGAATTTGAGAAAATAACGAGAAATATAGAAGGAAATATAATAGATAAAGATCTTGCATTTAAACTATATGATACTTATGGTTTTCCAATCGAATTAACTCAAGAACTAGCACATGAGCAAGGCTATACTGTTGATATAGAAGGATTTAAAACAAAATTTGAAGAACATCAAGAAAAGTCAAGAGCTGGTTCTGAACAAAAATTTAAAGGTGGTTTAGCATCAACTGGTGAAATGGAAACAAAATATCATACAGCAACACATCTTTTAAATGCAGCATTGAAAAAGGTTTTAGGTGAACATGTTCATCAAAGAGGTAGTAATATTACTGCTGAAAGAATGAGATTTGACTTTACACAAAATGAGAAAATGACTGAGGAACAAAAGAAACAAGCTGAAGATTTAGTAAATGAATATATACAAATGGCAATTCCAGTAGAAAGATTAGAAATGTCAAAAGAAGATGCTATAAAAATGGGGGCAGAGTGTCAATTTGTTGAAAGATATCCTGACATAGTAACTGTGTATAAAATTGGAGATATATCACTTGAAATTTGTGGGGGTCCTCATGTATCTAATACATCTGAATTAGGTGTTTTTAAAATTAAAAAGGAAGAGTCTAGTTCTGCAGGTGTAAGAAGAATTAAAGCAGTTTTATCTTAATTAAAGTTATATAAAAATATGATTAATTATAGATAATAATAATTATAACAGGTTTATAGGTAAATCCACATAAAAAACCTAAATATGTTATATAAGGAGAGGAGACTTTATGTGAATAGTCTCCAAAAACAAAGATGGAAGATTGTGTATTTTGTAAAATTATAAAAGGGGAAATTCCTTCTGAAAAAGTATATGAAGATGAAGAAATATTAGCTTTTAAGGATATAAATCCTGCTGCACCAATTCATATATTGGTAATACCTAAAAAACATATTAATTCTTTATTAGATTTAAAAGATGAAGATTTTATTTTAATTGAAAAAATTCAAAAAGTTATAAATAATTTAGCAAAACAATTGAAGATTGAAGATGAAGGATTTAGAGTTATTGTTAATTGTGGAAAAGATGCAGGACAAGAAGTTATGCATTTGCACTATCATTTGTTAGCAGGGAAAAAATTGGGTGAAAAGATTGTGGGTTAAATATAACCTAACTATTGGATAGGACTACTTTATAATTACTTTTGAAAAAAGTGATAAGCAGTAAATGTTGTCTATTTAAAATAAGAAGAAAATTGTTATAATAAATTTAAGTGATAAGAATAAAACGGAGGATTGGGAATGTATAATAAAATTCTGACAGGTATTTTAGTTGTATTAATTATTGCTATATTAGGAGCACTAGGGTATCTAGGATATGGGTATTATAAGAAATATAAATTGGACTCAGATGCAGAAAAGTATTTAGAAGAATTTGATACAATGGTTGTAAATTTAACGGAGAATCAAGATGTTGATTTGGATGAAGGTGATACTCAAGTACCAACAGAAGGTAATGTATCAAATGAAAATAGTAATTCAAATAGAACATCAATATCAAGTGATCAAGCAACATATAAGGGCTTTAAGGTTGTAGGAAAATTGGAGATGCCAACAATTAATATTAAGTATCCAATATTAGATGTCATAACTCATGCAAAGGCAATAGAAGTTTCTATTGGTGTGTTATATGGACCAGGTGTTAATAGAGCTGGAAACACAGTAATAATAGGTCATAATTATAATAATGGACTGTTTTTTGCAAAGAATAAAAATTTGAAAGTTGGAGATAAAATATATATAACTGATTTGCAAGGAAATAGATTAGAATATACGATTTATAATAAATATTATACTCCTGAATCAGATACTTCATATATTTCAAGACAAACAGATGGAAAGATAGAGGTTACCTTAGTTACATGTGATGCTACAGGTAAGAATAGATTAGTTGTATGTGCAAGAGTAGAGTAATATATTGTAATTGTAATATAAAAAGTTTTATTTAAATGCTCCCCATTGGGGGCTTGTTTTTTTTGAAAAAAGGCTATATAATAAGATACAAATTGCGATAAAAAGGAGTGGAATAATATGCAAATAAGTAAAGAAGAAATATTACATATTGCAGATTTGGCTGATTTAAATATCAAAGATGAAGAAATTGATAAATACATATTAAACTTACAAGATATTTTAAATTTTGCAAACATTGTTAATAATGCACCAGTTGATGGTATGCCAGAGACAATAGGAACTAACGATAATTATAATGTTTTTAGAAAAGATGAAGTTGTTGATTTTGAGGATAAAGAAGCTTTGTTGCAGAATGCACCTGAGAAAGAGAGAGGGATGTTTAAGATTCCTAAAGTTATTGGGTGATTTTTTGAGGGAAGCCGTCCAATAGTACTAGTTATGTAACGTGATAAAATATATTAATATTCCGTTCGTTTGCTGGCGCTTGGATGTTGTGGAAGACATTAGGTGGGGGCGCCAAACTGCGCACTCCACTGCATATTAATATATTTTATCACGTTACATAACTAGTACTATTGGACTACTCTATAAAAGCAAGAATATATTTGAAGGAGGAGATTTGATGGAGATTACAGAACTTACAGTTCACGAGCTTCAGGAGAAAATTAAGAATAAAGAATTGACAATTAGTGAAGTAACTAAGGCTTATGTTGATAGGATTAATGAGAAAGAAAAAGATGTAAATTGTTTTATTACTACATTAACTGATGAAGCTTTGGAAAAAGCAAAAGAGATAGAAGATAAAGTAAATAAAGGAGAAATAAAGTCAGAATTGGCTGGAATTCCAATTGGAATTAAGGACAATATTTGTGTTAAAGGTGTTAGAACAACATGTGCTTCTAAGATGTTAGAAAATTTTATATCTCCTTATGATGCAACTGTTATGGAAAGGCTTGATGATGAAAATTTAGTAAATTTAGGAAAATTGAATATGGATGAATTTGCTATGGGTTCCTCAACAGAATATTCTGCCTTGGCTAAAACAAGAAATCCTTGGGATTTAAATAAAGTTCCGGGAGGATCTTCAGGTGGTTCAGCAGCAGCTGTAGCTGCAAATTTAGTACCTTGGGCTTTAGGCAGTGATACAGGTGGATCAATTCGTCAACCAGCTGCTTTTTGCGGTGTTGTTGGATTAAAGCCTACATATGGTTTAGTATCTAGATATGGTTTGGTTGCATTTGCTTCATCACTTGACCAAATTGGTCCAATAACAAAAGATGTAAAAGATAGTGCTATGTTATTAAATATTTTAGTAGGTCATGATGAAAAAGATACTACATCTTTTGACATGCCTAAAGTAGATTATGTTGCTAGTTTAAAAAATGATGTAAAAGGTTTAAAAATAGGAATTCCTAAAGAGTTTTATGGAGAGGGAATTAATAGTGAAGTAAAAGAATGTTTACAAAAAGCAATAGAGAAATATAAGGAATTAGGTGCTGAAGTTGAAGAATTTTCATTGGATATAGCAGAGTATGCATTAGCAACTTATTATATAATTGCATGTGCTGAAGCAAGTTCAAATTTAGGAAGATTTGATGGAATTCGTTATGGATACAGAACTAAAGACTATGAAAGCTTAGAAGATATTTATAAAAAATCAAGAAGTGAAGCTTTTGGCGATGAAGTAAAAAGAAGAATTATTCTTGGTACATATGTGTTGAGTTCTGGATATTATGATGCTTATTATAAAAAAGCACAAAAAGTTCGTACTTTAGTAAAAAAGGAATTTGATAAAGCTTTTGAAAAATATGATATTATTTTAACACCAACATCACCAACTGTTGCATTTGATGTTGGAATAAAGTCAAATAATCCATTAGAAATGTATTTGGCAGATATTTGTACAGTATCAGTTAATGTTGCAGGATTGCCTGGAATATCAATACCTTGTGGCGTTGATAGTAATGGAATGCCAATTGGTATGCAGTTAATAGGAAATAGATTTAGCGAATCTACCGTATTAAACACTGCATATACATATGAACAAGCAACAAAATTCAGAGAAAATTTTAAGCCAACATTTAAAAAATAGAATTTGAAAGAAATTTAAGGAACGTCCAAAAATTTCTTTATAAAAAGAAGGAGTGAAAATAATGTCAAGAAGTGATTATGAAACAATAGTGGGATTAGAAATACATGCAGAGCTTAGTACAAAAACAAAAATATTTTGCAGTTGCCCTACAGAATTTGGTGGAGAGCCAAATACTCATTGTTGTCCAATTTGTATGGCAATGCCTGGAACACTTCCAGTTTTAAATGAAAAAGTTGTCGAATATGCAGTAAAAGCTGGATTAGCAACAGGTTGCACAATTTCAAAAGATAGTAAAAATGATAGAAAAAATTATTTCTATCCTGATTTACCAAAGTCATATCAAATTTCACAATTTGATAAACCACTTTGTAATCATGGGGCTGTAGAAATTGAAGATGATGAAGGTAATAAAAAAGAAATCGGAATCTTAAGGATACATATCGAGGAAGATGCTGGTAAATTAAATCATAATGAATTTGGTTCTGGTAGTTTGGTGGATTTAAATAGAGCAGGTGTTCCTCTAATAGAAATAGTTTCTAAACCAGACATGCGTTCTGCAAAAGAAGCTGAAAGGTATATGAGAAAAATCAAATCCATACTTGAATATATTGAGGTTTCAGATTGTAAAATGCAAGAGGGTTCACTTCGTGCAGATGTAAATGTTTCTGTAAGGAAAAAAGGAACTAATGAATTTGGAACTCGTACAGAAATGAAAAATATGAGTTCTTTTAGGTCAATAGTAAGAGCAATTGAATATGAAGCTGAAAGACAAATTGAAGTAATAGAAAATGGGGGAAATGTTTATCAAACTACTATAAGATGGGATGAAGTATCTGGAAAGACTTTCCCAATGAGAGATAAGGAAAATGCTGATGATTACAGGTATTTTCCAGAACCTGATTTAGTTGCAATTCGTTTGTCTGATGAATACATTGAAAATGTGAAAAAAGAATTACCTGAGTTGCCTGAAAGTAGAAAACTGAGATATTTGAATGAATATGAGTTATCAGAAAAAGATTCTAGATTATTAACAGCTTCAAAATATTTATCAGATTTATTTGAAGGGGCCCTTAAGGAATGTGGAAATGCTAAAGCTGTAGCAAACTGGATTTTATCTGATATTTCAAGAATATTAAATGAAAAAGAAATGGAAGCAGATCAAATTCCGTTTACTGCAAGTCAACTTGCAAAAGTTGTGGAATTAATTGATAAAGGAACTATTAGTTCTGCTATAGCAAAAAAGGTTATTACCGAATTATTTGAAAATCCACAAGATCCAGAGGTTATTATAAAGGAAAATGGATGGATTCAGATTTCAGATGAGGGTGCTATTAGAGAAGTTGTTTTAAAGATTATTGAAGCAAATCCTCAATCTGTTGCTGATTATAAGGGAGGAAAGGATAGAGCAATTGGTTTTTTGGTTGGTCAGGCTATGAAGGAAACTAAGGGAAAGGCTAATCCTGGAATGCTTAATAAGATGTTTGTGGAGGAGATTAATAAGATGTAATTTTTAAACCGTTCTTTTTAGCTTTTAGGAGTGAGTTGTCGAGAGAGTATTTTCATATCTTAGAGGAAGTTAGATTTGGTAAAAATTACATTTGATTATAGTATGTAAATTATGTTAACATATATTTAGATATTATTAAGTTAGAAAGAAGAGTGGATATTATGAATATTCAGGAGATTAAGAAAAATGTAAAGGGGATAGATAAAAAAATCATTAAAATTATGAAATATGGGATTAGGTTTTCTTTTATATTCTGTGTATTAGCAGGGATTATATTGATTACATACATTTTGAATAGTAATCCTACAACATATTATATTGGTATTTCATTATTTAAATCTAGCTTGTTTTACATAGTAGGTTTTGTAATTTGCGGAATTGCTTTTAATAATATTGTTAAAGATATATTGTAAAGATAATTAATATATTTTTAGTATCTTAGATAACAATTGAATTTGAGAGGTTATTGAGAACTTACTTACATAAGAATGCTATAAAAATATAACAAAAAAAATGCAACTTCCTTTAATGGTTGCATTTTTTTGTCTTATTTAGCATATAATTTGTAAAAAACTGTGCACAATTTTTTACTTACATTATGCGTTAATTGCATTTAATTTTTTTGCTAAGTTAGATTTTTTTCTAGCAGCTGTATTTTTTACTATAACACCTTTACTGCAAGCTTGATCTATTTTTCTAGTTGCTTGAGAGAATAATGTTTTAGCTTCTTCAACATTACCAGCTTCAACAGCTGATTCGAATTTTTTTACAGCTGATTTATATCCAGATTTTATCATGTTGTTTCTTAGTGTTTTCTTTTCTATAACATTAACACGTTTTATTGCTGATTTGATATTTGGCATTTTTGCACCTCCGTTCAATTATTAGTAATTTATAACAAACAATATTTTAACATAAAAAAAAATATATTGCAAGGGGTTGAGAGCAAAAAATCCTATAAAAAACATTGTATTTCTGAACATCTAGTGATATAATGCCGAGGAAATTAATACAAAAAGAAGGTGGACTTTATGAATAAAAATTATAATATAATAGAAGTCACAAAAGATAACAAAGATGAGTACTTATCTAGCATTGTTCAGTTAGAACAAGTAGTTTTAAGTAACATGGAACAAAATGGGAAAGTAGGTCAATTGTTCATAACTGGGAAAGATGGTATAGAGGAGTATATAGATTCAGATAGCAATCATGTATTAATTGCAGTAACTAAGGAAAATGAAAAACAACAAGTAATATCAGCATCATACATTACTCAAGGACAAATTGATTTTACATATAATGATATAACAAAATATTTTAAATATGGAAGTGATTATCAAGAATATGTAAAGTCAAAGTATTCTGAAGATGAATATAAAAAGCTAATAAGAAAGGTTTATATTGATAAAATATGTGCTTTTAAGTATGCAAGAGATGCCATATTACATGAATTAGGAATATTAAAAAATCCTAAAACAAGTGAGCAAGAAAAAAATGAAATAATTTTGGGATTAATAGAGCAGGAATATAATGATCCACAAAATCAATTTCATGAAAAGAGTGAAATACGCGATAATTTAAATAAATATATGTCATTATATATGAAAAATGTAAAGAACAATTTAAAAGCGTATCAAGAATTTTACTGGGTAGATTTTGAGTACTTAAAACAATATTTTAAAAAAGATTCATTACAAGGTATAAAGGAATCTGATGTGGATTCAACAATAAAAGCTTATGATAAGATACTTCAATATCAAAAATATAAAATATATGATAGAACTTCTTGCAAAAATATGAGCAAATATTATGGAGCTAATACACAAAATACGGTAGAATTAGACACATATATAACACATCCTAACAGTAGAGAAAAAGGTATTGCTAGGATATTAGTGTTAGAGGGAATTAAAAAATCAGTAAATAGAATATTGGAAAACCAAGATAATAAAGAAATTTTTCTTGTATCAACATTACATGAGGAAAATCTTTCTTCTAAATATGTGTCAGAATTCTTTGGATTGAACGATTTTTTATTTTTAAATAGAAGAAGTGGAAGAGATAGGCAAGTTCATATTTTAGGAATGAAAAGAGAGGAATTTCCTAAATATATTGCTATGATGGAAAAGAAAATAGCTGTGTTGTATGATTATAATCCTAATAAAATTTTGATTTCTGAAAATGAGAGAAAAAAGATTTTACAGGAACAAATAAAATATGAAACTGAAGAATTACAACGACTTAATGGAATAAAAGATATTGGTAAAAAGAAAAAATATAAAGGATACATAAAAGGAAAGCAAACCAAAATACAAGCATTGCAAGAATTAATGGAGAAAGGTCATACATTGAATCAAGAATTATAGACTTTAAAGGAGGATTTTATGGAAAATAGTATTGAATATACATGGCCAATAATACCAAAATACAAAGTATGTGAACATGATAAATATGGAATAAGAAAAAATCATTATGTTTTATTCAAAGAAAGAGAACATTCAGGATTTGATATTACAGCAGATTATGGAACAGAAGTGAAAGCTATAGCAAAGGGAAAAGTGCTTAGAGCGAGCTTTGATGGAACTACTACTGAAGGTATAGAGGAATTTAACATGGGATATGGTAATAGTATAGAAATATTAAATGATGATGGTAGAAGATGTGTTTATGGTCATCTTAGTGAAATATTTGTGAAAGAAGGAGATATAGTAGATAATGATACTGTAATTGGAAAAACGGGATGCTCAGGCGGTTCTAGGGTACCACATTTGCATATAGAAATAAGAAAGAAAAATACAGAACAGACAGGATTAAAATATACTTTGAATCCATTAGAGGTTTTACCTAAAATTGATTTTTCTAAATGTGTTTTGGAATTTTCAACCCAACCATATGCTGAGTTATGGAAGAAAATGTCGTCAAAAGAAAATCCTTGGGATTTTACAAAAGAGGATATATGGTATAGTGAAAGTGAAGAATATATAAAGTAATATGGATAAAATTTTAAAAAAAGGTTGAAAAAAAGTAGAAAAGAATATATAATGAGTCCATATAATAGTGAATAACTAAAGAAAGACTAACTAGAAGAGGAGTGATTTTTATGAAAATAAAAATAACAGGAAAGGATTTAAAAGCTACAGAGGCAATTAAGGACTACGTTGAAAAAAAATGTGAAAGATTACAAAAATATTCAGAAGATGAAATTGATGTTCAAGTAACAATAAAAACAGAAGGAATTAATCAGGTAGCAGAATTAAGTACAATAATAAATGGTGACATTTATAGAGCTGTAACGGAAAATAAGGATTTGTATGCATCAATTGATAAAGATATAGATATTACAGAAGGTCAAATCAGAAAGACAAAAGCTAAAAAGGATAAACAAAACATGAGTGGATCAATAAAGATGTCAGAAGACATTAGATTTGGAGCAGAAAATCACAAAGTTGAAAATGAAATACTAAAAACTTCATATTATCAAGTAAAACCAATGTCTTCAGAAGATGCAAAATTGATATTATCTGAAAGAGCTAAAGATCAATTTTTAGTTTTTGTAAATATAGACACATCTAAGGTAAATGTTATTTTTAGATTAAAAGATGGTAAAAATTTTGGTTTAGTAGAACCAGAAGTATAGTAAACATAATATAGTGGCGACAATTTTTGTCGCCTATTGTTGTTTTAAGGGAGATAGTAAATGGATAAAGCAAAAATACTAGAAAAATATAAAAAAGAGGAAGAACGTTTATTAATATCTAAATTATTTGATAAAATCACTTTGACAGAAAAACAAAATAAAATTCAAACAACAGATTTTTTATCGCCTGTTGAAATGAATTTATTAATAGATATATTAAATTTAGTTGCACATAAAAATTATGTAACTTATGGTGGAAGAGAAAATGCGCAAAGACAAATGATAATTCTTTATCCTGATAAATTGGAAAGCATTTTTTATGAAAATAAATTTGATTATAATAGTGTTTGCAATTGCATAAGAATAACAAATAATACAGAACAATATGCTCATAAAATTTATTTAGGAGGAATAATAAAACTTGGTATCAAACGTGAAAAAGTTGGAGATATTGTTGTTTTTGACGATGGTGCAGATCTTATAGTTAGTAAGGAAATTACGAAGTTTTTAACATCTAGTTTGCAAGAACTAACAAGATTCAAAAAGTCAAATATTGAAGTTGTAGATATAAGTAAAGTGACGGTAAAAGAACAAGAATATAAGGAATTAAAGCTTGTGGTTTCCTCTTTAAGATTAGATAATATAGTATCAGAATTGGCAAAGACTTCAAGGAGTAAGGCTTTAGAATTGTTAAAACAAGAAAGAGTGTTTGTAAATTATAAAAATGAGATTAAAAATACTAAAATGGTAAAGGAGAATGATACGATTACTATTAGAGGAGTTGGTAAATTTATAATATGTGATACTTTGGGAAATACTAAGAGCGGAAAGAGAGTTGTTTTTATTAAGAAGTTTATTTGAAGGTGGTATTTCAATTCAGATGATGGGAAATTTAAGGAACGTCCCCAGATTTCTTTCAAAAAATTTAGTTATAAAATACTTGTACAAATATCAATTGTATGATATAAATAAGATGATAAACCTTAAAAAAGGGGGGGTTTAAATGGAAGAAATAATAAAAGAAAAACCAAAAAGAACGATATTAATAGTTGATGATGAAAAACCAATTGTTGATATATTAGTATATAATTTACAAAAGGAAGGATATGATACATTAGAAGCTAGAGATGGGGAAGAAGCTGTTAGATTAGCTTTAGAAAAAAAACCAAATTTAATATTATTGGATATAATGCTTCCTAAAATGGATGGGTTAGCAGTTTGCAAAAGGATTAGACATAGTTTAAATGTTCCAATATTAATGCTGTCTGCAAAAGATGAGGAAATAGATAAAATATTGGGATTGGAATTAGGTGCAGATGATTATGTAACAAAACCATTTAGTGTAAGGGAATTAATGGCTAGAGTAAAGGCTAATTTAAGAAAACAAGATGCGGCAACAATTAAAAATACTACTGAAGATTCAAACAAACCAGTTGATGATAATACAAACAAAATAGAGGTAGGAGATTTAGTCCTAGATTTAGACAAATTCGAGGTAAAAGTTAGAGGAGAAGTAATTGATTTAACCTTAAGAGAATTTGAAGTTTTAAAGTATCTTGCAAAACAACCCGGTCAAGTTATTACAAGGGAAATATTGCTTGAAAAGGTATGGGGATATGAATATTATGGAGATATAAGAACAGTTGATGTTACTGTAAGAAGGATTAGGGAAAAAATAGAATTAGATACATCTAATCCAAAAATACTTGTAACCAAAAGAGGTGTAGGGTATTATATTTCTACCAATAAAGAAAGATAATAATTTCAACAAAATAAAAATCGGAGGATTTTAGGGGCTATCTGAATTAAAAGGATGTAAAAAGGTTGGTATGCGTCTACGAATTTTCCGAATTTTTCAAGTTATAGCTTATATATGTTTATTAATTTTCAAATAATTAGTAAAAATGAAAGAGGTTTAGATATGCAAAAATCAATGCAAAATAAATTAATTACAATTTTTATAATTTTGGGAATAGTTTTAATTGGTCTAATAGGAAATATTTACATAAAAAATATCTCTAGTATGACAGATGTAAATCAAATAGTTGAAGTCACAAAAAAATATTTACTAATATCATTAATAGTATTTATTTCTATAACAATAATTTCAAGTCAGATATTAAAAAGAGTATTACAAAAATCTATGGTTAATATTGTAAAAGATGCAGGAAAAATAGTTACTGGAAAAGAGAAAAAAGTACATTTATTGCAAGAGGGAAATAGAGCTAAAAATGAGTTTATGTCAGCATTTGATGATGCAACATTAGAAATGAGAGAACATTTAAAAGATGTAGACAGGCAGAAGAAGCAAATAGAAACCATTTTATTATATATGACTGATGGAATAATTGCTTTTGATTTAGAAGGAAATGTTACACATAAGAACCTAGCAGCAGAAAGGTTATTAAACTTATCTAAAGATGATGATACTTTTGAAAAGATTTTTTCTAAATTTAATGTTGATATAAATTTAGAAAAAATCATATATTTGGAAGATTGGACCTCATCAGATAGAAAAGTCAGTATGGATGACAAATATATTAATTTATTGTTTGTTCCGTATAAAGACAATAATCAAAGGACAGCAGGAGTAATAGCAGTTGCTCAAGATATTACAGAACATGTTAAGTTGGATAATATGAGAAAAGAATTTGTTGCAGATGTATCACACGAATTAAAAACACCAATAACTTCAATAATGGGATATGCAGATACCTTATTAGAGGGGGAATATGATGATGCCACAAAAACAAAATTCCTAAATGTTATAGCTTCAGAAGCTAGAAGAATGGCAAAACTAGTAACAGACTTATTATCATTATCTAAATATGACAACAATAAGAATAAAATTGAAAGAACAGAGTTTGATTTAGGGGAATTAGTAAAAAAATGTCAAGAAAAGTTGCAGATAGAGATAGATAAAAAACATCATAAGGTTGAAAATTTAGTCACTGCCAATGTTCCTCTAGTATATGCTGATAAATCAGGGATTGAAAGAGTTGTATTAAACATCCTATCAAATAGCATAAAATATACCAAGGAAAACGGAAACATTAAAATTTACGTTGGTTTTGTATATAATGATGCATATATCAAGGTTATTGATAATGGTATGGGAATTCCGGAGGAAGACCTAACTAGAATATTTGAGAGATTTTATAGGGTTGATAAAGCTAGAAGTAGAGAACTTGGAGGTACTGGTCTAGGTTTATCTATTGCTAGAGAAATCTTAAATCAAAATAATGGTAGTATTGATATAAAAAGTGAAGTAGGAAGAGGCACAGAAGTTGTAATTAGAGTTCCTACTAAAAAATAGAATTAAGGTACTTGAAAAGTAGACATATTTGATATATAATTTATGTAATTGTTTTTAATGGTAAATTTTAGAAAAATATATAGTATAGAAAGGAAGTCTTTATAGTAATGGAAAATAAAAGCAAAACCAAGGAAGCCTTAGAGTGGATATATTGTATAATTATTGCTGTCGTAATAGTGTTATTAATAAAATCATTTATTGGGGTACCTACTGTAGTTAAGCAAACATCTATGTTTCCTACTTTACAACAAAATGAAAGATTATGGTTAAATAGATGGGGAGCTACTTTTGATAAAATGCCAAATAGGGGAGATATAATAACTTTTGAAGCGCCATCTGTAATTATGGTAGATGAAAACCATGCTAATTATGAAAATCCAGTTGCTGAATATAATTATGAACCAAATAATATATTTTCAAGATTTATTTATTACACACTAGAAATAGGTAAAACAAGCTATATAAAAAGGGTAATTGGTCTTCCAGGTGAACATGTAGAAATAAAAGATGGAAATGTATATATAAATGGAGATCTACTACAAGAAGATTATTTACAAGATTATGTTGTAACTGAGGCCTTAGGGGGATGTTATATAGATATAGTGGTTCCAGAAAATACGGTGTATGCATTGGGAGACAATAGAGGAGAATCAACAGATAGTAGAAGATTTGGATGCATTCCAGTAAATAAAATTGAAAGCAAGGCTGTATTTAGGTTTTGGCCGCTTAACAAATTTGGTGGAATCTATAAAAAAGTTAGATAAGTTTAAATTAATTAGTGTATAAATAATTATAAACATTGGTGGTGAATTTGTGAGCTTTAATAATATAAGAGGTAATGATAAAGTAAAAAGCATTTTAAAAAAGTCATTAGATAATAAAACAATATTACATAGTTACATGTTTATAGGTGAAGAAGGAATTGGTAAGAAAATGTTTGCAAACGAATTTGCCAAAATGGTTTTATGCGAGAATTTCGATGGTGAAGAGTGTGATAAATGTAAATCATGTATTGAATTTAGTAGCGGAAACAATCCAGACTTTTCTTATATAGAGCCTGATGGTAAAATAATAAAAATAGAGCAAATAAGACAAATGCAAGCAAAAGTCATAGAAAAACCTATAAACTCAAGTAAAAAGATATATATCATAGATAATGCAGACTTAATGACCAAAGAAGCTCAAAATTGTTTGTTAAAAACTCTAGAAGAACCACCAGAATATATAGTTATAATATTAATTGTTAGTAATGAAAATAAAGTATTAACCACAATAAAATCAAGATGTATGAAAATCTATTTTGAAAAATTAGCAGACAGTGAAATAAAAAAATACTTGATAGAAGATTGTAAAATAGAGAATATTAATAATAACATTTTAAGAATGTGTGATGGCAGTATTGGAAAATGTTTAGGTATAAAGGATAAAATAGAGGACTATATTGAAATAGAAAAAATATTTTCCAATTTTAATAAAAGTATCTTAAATGTATTAAATGCCTCAGAAATATTATATAAAAATAAGGATAATATTAACGATTATTTAAATTACATAAATGTTATATTGTATGAATATGCTAAACAAAATTTAAATAATAATATAAAATATATAAATTCAATGAAAATAGTTGAAAATACAAAACAGCGTTTATTAAGTAATAGTAATTATGATATGTGTGTAGATTATTTACTTTTCAATATATGGGAGGAAATTAATGAAAAGAATAGTAGGGGTTAGGTTTAAAAAAACAGGTAAAATATATTTTTTTGATCCTGAAAACTTAGAGATAAATATGGGGGATAAAGTTATTGTTGAAACTGCAATGGGAGAAGAATTCGGAGAAGTGGTTACAAATAATAGAGAATTACCAGATGAAAAAATAACAAATCCTTTAAAAAAAGTATTAAGAATTGCAAGTCAACAAGACATCAAAAACATGGAAATGTATAAAAGCAAAGAGCCTGAAGCCTTTAAAATATGTGAAGAAAAAATAAAAAAACATAACCTAGATATGCATTTAACAGATGTTGAATATAAATTTGATGGAAGTAAAATTTTATTTTATTTTACTGCAGATGGAAGAATTGATTTTAGGGAATTAGTTAAGGAATTAGCTAGTATTTTTAAAACCAGAATAGAATTAAGACAAATAGGAGTAAGAGATGAAGTTCGTAGAATTGGTGGAAACGGTGTATGTGGTAGAGAATTATGTTGTTGTTCTTTTTTAGGAAATTTTGAAACAGTATCTATAAAAATGGCAAAAGAACAAAATATTTCCCTAAATCCATCTAAAATTTCAGGAAATTGTGGTAGACTTATGTGTTGTTTAAAATATGAACAAGAGGCATATGAAGAAAAATTAGACAGATTACCAAAAATAGGAGCCATTGTAAAAACTCCAGATGGTGAAGGAATAGTTGATAATGTTGAAATACTTAAGGAAAAACTAAAGGTTAAGTTTAAAGATGGTGATGAATATTTTTATAAAAGATATGATGCCAAAGATGTAAAAATTATTAAAAATGGTTCTAATAATAAGGTAGATCCTGAAGAAGCAGAACATTTAAAGGAACTTAGAGAATTGGAAAAATTGGAAAAATTAGATACTAAAAATAGTGTGAATGATGATATATAAGATGTGCAATTTATTAGGTATATAGTTGATTGTTTTTTAATATAGTTATAAAAATAGTAGTATTAGGAATATTGAAAGGTGGTGAAAGTTATGGCATATAAAATTACAGAGAAATGTATATCATGTGGGGCTTGCTCAGGAGAATGTCCTGTTGGATGTATTTCAAAAGGTGAGGAGAGATATGTTATTGATCCTAATGTTTGTATTGGATGTGGAACTTGTGCTGGAGTTTGTCCTGTTGAGGCTCCTGTAGAAGAATAAAAAAATAAAATGTTCCTTCATGGGAACATTTTATTTTTTACCTGAGAGTCTAGCCTTCTTCACTACTTCTATTAGTAATCTCTTCTAAATCCAACAATTCTTGCCATCTTCTATCAACTTCATTTTGGAATTCCTCAATCATCCACTCATTACCAGGTTGAAACATATGTTTAAAACGTCTTTGTGGCTTTAAAAATTCTTCAATTGGTTTCTTATTAGCAGGTTTGTAAGTTATATGATATTTTCCATCTACAATCTCATATAAAGGCCAGTAGCATGTTTCTATAGCTAATTTATTAATCTCCATTAACATATCTGTTGGATAACCCCAACCTCTAGGACATGGAGCAAGCACATTTAAAAATGCAGGACCTTCTGTGTAAATTGCCTTTTCAGATTTTTCATATAAATCTTTAAAGTTATTTACTGCGATGCTTTGTGCAACATAAGGTAGATGATGTCCAGCCATTATTTGTGTTAAATCTTTTCTTGATTGCATTTTGCCCGGAATAACTTTTCCAGCAGGACTTGTTGTTGTATCAGCAAATTTTGGAGTTGCACTAGAACGTTGTATACCAGTGTTCATATATGCACCATTGTCATAACATACATAAACCATGTCATGACCTCTTTCCATTGCACCTGATAAACTTTGTAATCCTATATCATAAGTACCACCATCTCCACCAAAAGCGATGAATTTAGTATGTTGATCTTCAGGTAATTTACCTTGCTTTTTTAGTGATTTATACGCAGCTTCAGCACCAGCGCAATTTGCAGCAGCACATTCAAAGGCGGTGTGAACAAATGAATCTGTCCATGATGTATATGGGTATATGAAGGTTGAAACTTCCATGCAACCTGTAGCACAAGAAACAACTGCGTGATCATTATTCTTTAAGGCTCTTAATACCGTTCTTCCAACTACAGGAGCTCCACATCCAGCACACATTCTGTGACCTGCTGTAAATCTTGATGGTTTTGTAGCTATTATTTCTTTTAAATTATATGCCATTTTAAAATCTCCTTGTATAATATATTTAGGTTTTCTCAAAGTGGGTTAACCTATAACCTTTTTTTAATTATATTTGCGAATTATTATCACTATCATAAAAAATAATTATTCAATGTAAGTAATAGTTTTAGAATAGATAATTTATTATTAAATATTTGTAATAATTGTTAGAGTAGATTATTTTCTTACTCCTAAATATCTATAAAAATCATTAGTTCCACCATTTTTAACAATTTCTATTAAATCATTATATACACTTTCGATATCATTTGAAGTAGTATCTCTACCACCAATTCCATAAACATAATCTACAACTGGAATTTGAACTTTATTAACAAACATAGCAGATGTAATGTCTTCAAATAAAGCACCACCAGCGCCATTCAAGGAATCTGCTTTATCAAGAACAGCAACTGCTTTTAAATTTGATAATGCTTTTGCAATTTCTTCAGTAGGGAATGGTCTAAACATACGAACTTTTAACAAACCTGCTTTAATTCCATTTTTACGTAATTGGTCTACTACATATTTTGTTGTTCCAGCAGTTGAATTCATACAAACTATAGCAATTTCTGCATCATCTAATTTATATTCTTCAAAGAATGAATATTTTCTTCCTGTTAATTCTTCAAATTCTTTACTAACTTCAGCTATAACCTTTTTAGCATTTCTCATAGCTTCAGCTTGTTGATATTTATGTTCAAATAAGAAGGCTTGTAAATCAAGTGGACCAATAGCAATAGGCTCATCTTTATTTAATAGATAATGTTCAGGTTTGTAACTTCCTACAAAAGCTTTTGCTTTATCATCTTCTAATAGTTCAATATTTTCTATTGAATGTGAAGTAATAAATCCATCTTGACATACCATTAAAGGTAATAAAACATCTTTATGTTCAGCAATTCTGTGAGCCATTAATAAGTTATCATAAGCTTCTTGGTTATTTTCGCTAAATAACATGATCCATCCGCTATCTCTTACACCCATTGCATCTGAATGGTCATTATGTATATTCAAAGGTCCTGATACTGCACGATTTACCAATGACATAACTATAGGTAAACGTAAACTTGAAGCAATATAAATTTGCTCCCACATTAAAGATAAGCCATTTGCAGAAGTTGCTGTCATAGCTCTTGCTCCAGCTGCTTCAGCACCTATACATGCAGTCATAGCACTATGTTCACTTTCAACTGCAACAAATTCTGTATCAACCTGACCATTGCTTACGAATGTTGAAAAATATTGAGGTATTTCAGTTGATGGTGTTATAGGAAATGCTGCAACAACATCTGGATTAATTTGTTTCATAGCAATAGCAGCAGCTTCATTACCACTTAAACGTTCTCTAATTCCCATTATTCATTCTCCTCCTTCATTTCAATTGCACCGAAAGGGCATACTTTAGCACATACGCCACATCCTTTACAATAATCATAATTAAAATCTTCTCTTTTTTGTTCTTTATTTACAGGGATGGAATCATCTGGACATACAGGGAAACATAGACCACATTGTTTACATTTTTCTGATAGATAAACAGGTTTTACACTTCTCCAATCACCAGTTTTAAATTCACGAGCATTTCCTGCTGTATAGATGTTTCCACCTATGGTTAAATCATTTGCTGGGGTATTTTTTGTGATTTCTGTCATTTTATATTCTCCTTTCACAATTGCACATTTTGAGGACGCGTCCTAAGTTGTGAAAATGCACAAAGCAGGACACATCAAAAGAGTTGTGCTAAATTTTCTTTAATTCGCTTAATGCAAGTTTTAAAGCCTTCATATTTCCTTCTATAACTTCTGGCTTTTTAGCAAATTTGTGTTTAAATGAACCTTCCATATCATTTAGAAGTTGTTCATCTGTCATAATTCCACTAACTTTAACAATCGCTGCAAGCATTGGAGTGTTAGGGAAGTATTTTCCTAAAGTTTCCATCGAAACTTTACGAGCATCTATTGTATAAATATTACCTTTATAATTATTTAATTTTTCTTTTAGACTATTACCATCTTTTGTTGTATTAATTACTATTGCTCCAGATTCTTTTAATCCGGATGTGACATCAACTGCATCTAATAATGAGTCATCAACAACTACAACATAGTCAGGCTCATAGATATTACTATGAATTGTGATAGGTGAGTTGCTAATACGATTGTAGGCAGTTATTGGAGCTCCCATTCTTTCTGGACCATATTCAGGGAATCCTTGAATATATTTTCCAGTATTGAAAGCTGCGTCGGCAAGTAAAAGTGAAGCTGTTTTTGCTCCTTGACCACCTCTACCATGCCATCTGATTTCGATTAAGTCTTCCATGTTTTATTACCTCCTTGGATAGAATTTTATGAGTTTAGTATATGATTAAATTTGTTTAATGTCAATAGTTTAATACTTTTGCAGGAGGCCGTAAAATTCATTAGTTCTGTAAAATAGGATTATATATTACATTCCGCAGGCTTGCTGGCTTGCCTCATTAAAAGGCAAAAGGGATTTATAATATGGATGAAAGTTCTGTTGTTAAAGATCCCTTTTGCTTCTTTTAATAAGTCTCGCCAAACTGCGCGCCTTGTGCTCCATTGTAATATATAATCCTATTTTACAGAACTAATGAATTTTACTACTCTACAAAAATTTTTTAGTGAAAAGTGTTTGACCACAATGATTACAAAAATAATAAATTTTAAAAATTTGTAAAAAAAAGAAGGAAAAAAAATATTTTTGATGAATAATATATTAGTATGTGTAATACAATATATACATATGAAAAAATAACTAAACAGTGGAAGGCGGTGCTCTAAATGCAAATTACAGATGTGCGTTTAAAGAAAGTAAATTCAGGAAGCAGAATGAAAGCAGTTGCTTCAGTTACATTTGATAATGAATTCGTAGTTCATGAAATCAAAGTTATCGAAAGTCAAAAGGGATTATTTATTGCTATGCCTAGCAAGAAAAGATTAAATGGTGAACATAAAGATATAGCTCACCCAATCAATCCAGAGACAAGAGAAAAAATAGAAAAAGCTATTTTTGAAGCATATGAAAATGCTCCAGAGCCAGAAGAAACAGCTGCAGCTGAAGATTCTGAAGAAGTAGCAGAATAATAAATAAAAAGATGCTTAAGTTATTAAGTATCTTTTTTTTACGTATAAGACATAAAAAATGAGGAGCCTCTTACAAGGCTCCTCTTGGAGTTACGCAACTAAAACTTCGAAATACTCCGAAATGTTGCAAGCCAGCCGCAAAATGAAAATATTGAATTCCGAATAGGAATCGGCTCCAATCATTTTGCATCTGATGGCCATCGGAAGAATTCTCATAAGAGAATTGGCTTCTGTTAAAGGAACCGCTATTAATGTGCAGTTGGTACCTTCCCGAATTTGAAGTTCTGTGATGACCTCATTGAGTACTTCTCCGTTTTGTCTTCCGTCTTTCATTTGAAAAACGCCTCCTTAATATAATTTTATATAGAGTAATAACTACTCTGTACTATACATAATACCACAAAATAGAAGAAATGTCAATGTTTGTACATTTTTTACATTTTTGTTTTACATTTTTGTTTTACATTTTTGTATGATTTTTGTGTACAAATCTAGGGTAATTTGAATAATATGTAATAGGGATTATTTAGTGCTTTTGCAGTAGGGCATTCAAAGTAGATATTATGTAAAAACAGAGTATATATACTACATAATATCTACTTTGAATTACTTTACAGAATTTGTCTTTTTAGCACTAAGTAAGAGCTAAAAACTGAGAAGGAGATTTGAATATGGAGGATAGATTTGATAGAAGAGAGTTTGTGTATTATTTATTAGTTAGTATTCCTCTTGTAGCTATTATGATTATATCAGTTATGTCGTATATATTTATTCCAAAAATGTATCAAGTTGTGTTTGACAGTGATGGTGGAAGTGCTGTAGAGTCTGTTATGGTGGAGAAAGATGGTAAAGTAAGCAAGCCAGAAGATCCAGTTAAAGAGGGAAATGTTTTTGCTGGGTGGTATTATAATGATGAGTTATATGATTTTGAAATGCCAGTTAAACAAGATATGGTCTTAAAGGCTCATTGGATTGTAAGAGTGAATACTGATGATTTATTAGAAATTGCAACAAAGAATATAAAGACAAATGAGTATTATGGAATGTCTTTCGAGAGAGATAAAAAAACATTGAATGTTAAGGTATATGATATACATCAAAAGAATAGTGAGATTTCAGATGCTGGGTTAATAGAAAGTATAGTAAAAATCTTTGAAAATGAATATGTTGATTCTGTAATTGTTGAAGATATTATTTTTGATAAAGAAGATATTAAAGGTAATACTACAAGTAAGGATTCACCTATTTGGGATAAGTTTAAGAGATTATTAGAATCTATAGTTGATAATAAAATACCTTTTGAGGATATAACTTTAGGAGATTTAGTTGATGCTAAAAAAAGTTTGAATTTAACTATTACCTTGGATGAAGGAAAAGCTAGATCACATAATAATAATGTTAAAGAAAATTATATTATGGAATTTAAGTATGATCCATATGCTACTATTTCGCTTGATATACCAGATACAGAAATACAAGCATTGGAAAGTGATGTATGGAATTATATGTTAGAAGATACCTATACTATTGAAGGCGAGAATGAAATTTATAAAGTACAGGGAAGTATTACTGAGCAAGATGAGGTTAGTGGTTTTAGTGGCGCTCAGAAAACAGGATATTATTTTGCATTTAGTGTTAGACCAGCAGAAATAAAAGATGGACTTGAAATAAAAATTCCTAAAGGGAACAATGAATATAATACTTTTTATAAAAAAGATTTGGTGGATCACCAATTGACAGTATTATTTTCTATAAAAAAGGATGATTCTAGTGATAGATTTTTTGACATTATAGTTGACTTAGATGGTTCATCTGGAACTGTAGATAAGCCTAAAAATATTAGGGTTGATTATTCTGAATTAGAGTTAATAGATGTTTATAATGTTACTTTTAAGTATCCAAATGAAGACAGAGTTGTTAAAGTTGTTGATGGCTCTAAGGTTACAAGCCCTACAGATGAACCTAAAGAAAAATATCATGAGTTTAAATATTGGCAAAAAGGTATAGATAGATACAATTTCAATTTGCCAGTAACTCAGGATATAGTGCTAATTCCACATTGGGGACTTGATCTTGATAAATTTATTATTGATTCTGTAAGTAAATTTAATGTTAACGAAAAAACGCAAGGGAAAATTAATGTTAGTAAAAGTAATCATATTATGACTTATAATGTTATGCAAGAAAAAATACCTTTAACAGATTTTGCAGAATCGAATTTTTCAGATGATATATATGATGTATTGAAAAAGGGTGAAATTACAGAAATTGATTTGAAATATGATGATAATAATATGATAAAGCTTACATCAGAAGATGACAGGAATGCTATAGTATCTAAGATAAGTGAATTATTAAAGCAAATTGCTGAAACTGGTGATAATGCAACTTTTGATGATTTAATGAATTTAGATGATAATAATTTTGAGTTAATAATTGCAAAATATGCAGATAATATTGAGTTGATGAATATTAATTTATATGAAATGGATTTCGTCTCTGATTTTAGATTAGTTGATAATGAAAAAGAACTGAATAAAGCAGTAGCCAATAATAAAGTAAAAAAAGTAAAATTAGATGCGGATATTCCTATAAGTAATACTATTACAATTAATAGAAATGTGGAAATTGATGGAGCAGATCATACTATAGATGCCCAAAATCAAGATAATAATCAATATGTAATTATTGCTAATCATGATGGAGTTATAATTCATAATATAAAATTGAGTAATGCAAAAGTATCAGCCATTTTGGTTGAAACAGGAGGAAATGTAGTTTCAAGAAATTTAGATGTATCAAGTAGTGGAGAAGCAGGTCTTGAAGTACACGGAAAATTCACTTATAAAAGAGATTTAAATGATGAAAAATTAAAATATGATGAAGAAGTTTATAAAAGACCAACAATTAGAATTCCAAAACAATATACATCTTCAGCAGTAGTTAGTATGGATAACTCTTACAGAGTAGACAATTATATAGAGGCAATAAGAAGAGATACTGATTTTGATGATAAGTTAACATATACAGGAGATGTTCATTATTATACAATTCAAAATAATTCAAGATTTTATGTTATAGCTTTTGAGGATGCAGATAGATATAAGACATATGTGAGGTTACGTTCTTATGGTGAAGATATTGTATTACCTAAGGGTGGAGAAAAGCAATATGGTGATGCTGTAGGTATGGATATAGATGGTAGAAATTATATATTTGATGGTTGGTCAACTATAAGAGGATATAGGGGAACTAATTCTGGTGGTAAAGTTACTGATTTTTCTGATGTGACAAAAGGGAGAAACTATCAAGTGTTCTTTTATGCGATAAATTTACCATTGAATTGATATTTAGGTGCCTGCAATTAGCAAGTTAATATAAGAATTATGTAAAAGTAGGAAGTATATTAACATTCCGTACGCTTACTGGCTTGAAGTTGCCAAAAGGCAAAAGGGATTTTTGAGGATGAGGAAATTTTATGTTTTTTCATCCCTTTTGCTTCTTTTGACAATTCTCGCCAAACTGCGCGCTTTGTACTCCATTGTTAATATACTTCCTACTTTTACATAATTCTTATATTAACTTGCTAATTGCATGGGCACTCGAATTGGTGATTTTCTTGAATGTGATGAAAAAAATTTTTTTGTAAAATGTGGTAAATAGTGTAAAAGTGTGGTAAACTTACTTTGATATAAAATTTAAACAAAGGAGAGTAGCAATATGTGTGGTTTTTGTGGATTTACAGGTAAAGTAGAAGATAAAGAACGAGTCATAGAAAACATGATGGAAAAAATAATATATAGAGGGCCTGATAGTAAAGGGACTCATGTTGATGAGGATATTGCGTTAGGTTTTAGAAGGTTATCAATTATAGATTTAGAGGAAGGTTCTCAACCAATATATAATGAAGATGAAACTAAGGTAATTGTGTTTAATGGTGAGATATATAATTATAAAGATATTCGTGAGGATTTAATTAATAAAGGGCATGTATTTAAAACTAAAACAGATACTGAAGTTATTTTGCATGGGTATGAGGAATATGGTGCAGAGGTTTTAAATAAATTTCGTGGAATGTTTGGAATTGCTATTTGGGATTTGGTTAATAAAGAATTATTTATAGCAAGAGATTTTTTTGGAATTAAACCAATGTATTATACTCAAGTTGGAGATGATTTGATTTTTGGCTCAGAAATTAAATCAATTTTAACACATCCTAATGTAAAAAAAGAGCTTAATATAAATGCATTACAAAATTATTTATCCTTCCAATACGGAGTACCAAATGAAACATTTTTCAAAGATATTTATTGTTTGCAACCAGGTCATTATTTGAAGTTTAAAGATGGAAAAATAGAAATTACAAGATATTGGAAACCAGAGTTTAAGATAGATGATTCATGGGATTATGATAAATTAGTTGATGAAATAGATAAGACTTTTAAAGATTCAGTTGAGGCTCATAAAATAAGTGATGTTGAGGTAGGATGCTTTTTATCAAGTGGTGTTGATTCAAGTTATGTTGCAACTCAATTTAAAGGTCAGAAAAGTTTTACTGTTGGATTTAATTACAACAAATATAATGAAATAGATTATGCAAAAGAACTAGCAGAAGAAATAGGACAAGACCATTATTTTAAACAAATAGAAGATGATGAATTTTGGAATATTGTGCCTAAGGTTCAATATTATATGGATCAACCACATGCTGACCCTTCTTGTGTGGCTTTATATTATGTGTGTAAGATTGCAAGTGAACATGTAAAGGTTGTTCTATCAGGGGAAGGTGCAGATGAATTATTTGGAGGATATAGAATTTATCATGAGCCTTATAGTTTGAGATATAGTAAATTTTTGCCTAGATTTGTATGGAAGGGAATTGCTGGAATTTTGAATGCAATACCTAAAAATTTCCCGGGTAAGAGTTATGCAAATAGAGCTAGTAAGACTCTAGAAGAAAGATTTATTGGAAATGCAAATTTATTTTCTGATAAGGAAAAGCGTAAAATATTGAAAAATACTGAGGGAATGTTAAAACCAGAAGAAATAACAAAACCTTTTTATGATGATACAAAGGGTCTTGATGATGTTACAAGAATGCAGTATATAGATATTAATTTATGGATGATAGGGGATATTCTATTAAAAGCTGATAGAATGAGTATGGCAAATTCACTTGAATTAAGAGTACCTTTCTTAGATAAAGAGGTATGGAATTTAGCTAGAACAATTCCTTCTAAATTTAAAGTTACAAAAGATGGACAAACTAAGGTAGCAATGAGAAAAGCAGCTTTAAAGAATATGCCGGAAAAAGTTGCATCAAGGAAAAAATTAGGTTTCCCTGTTCCAACAAGAGAGTGGTTGAAACAAGAAAAATATTATAATATTGTAAAAAAAGAGTTTGAGTCTGAAACAGCTAAAAAATATTTTGTTACAGAAGAAATTGTTAAGTTATTAGATGAGCACATAAAATTGAAAAAAGATAATAGTAGAAAAATCTGGACGATTTATGTATTCTTGATTTGGTATAAGCAATTTTTTGAGGAGCAAAATAAGGAAGAGGAAAATAATCAAAACTAGATGCTGATGGATTGTATAAAAGATTAAATACTATAAATGATTATAATCAATAATAATTTTGTTGTACAGAAATTTAATAAATTTAAAGGAGTGTGAATATATATGCCAGGATATATAATTCATTTAGCAACAGCGACAGAGTACATTAGAAAACATGAAAATGAAATAAAAAATAAAGAGGAATTTTTCAAAGGGAGCATAGCTCCTGACTTAACAACTAAAGAAAATAAGGTAATAACTCACTACGGACAAGGTAGTGATAAGGTTGAATTAAGAAAGTATTTGCAAGCTAATGATATAAATTCAGATTACAATAAAGGCTATTTTCTACATTTAATAACTGATTATATTTTTTATAATAAATTATTGGAATATACATCAAAACAAATATATAATGATTATGATATACTAAATGAATATTTAATAAAAAAATATAGTGTTACAGTTTTAGATGAAATAAAAGATAAGGTTTTTTATAAAAATGGTGAAACGCAAATACTTAATAAAGAGTTAGCTGAAAAAGCCATAGATATTGCATCAGATACTGAATTAGAAGATGTAAAAAACGAAATAGTCAGTTGTGAATATGTAGAAAAATGGGATAAAATAAGAGAATTAAAGAGATTGGATTAGAAGATGAAATAATATAAAATTTAAGGAAAGGAGTGTGTATGTATATTTAATGCAGTAAATATACATATGAAAACAATATGAGTCATAAAGGGGATATATATGAAATAGGGGATAGAAAAATCCTATTAGTTAGAGGAATATTTGATTATTTTGAGAAGAGAAATTTTAGTAGATTAAAGGAAGAGTATGAAAGGGCAAGAGGATTAGGAGCAGAATTTTATATTGCACTTTATTCAGATTCAGTTCTAGAAATGGCTGGACATGATAGAAAATTAAAGGGCTTAGTCAGTGACGAAGATCGAGTTTTTATGCTGGAATCACTAGATTTTATAGATGGTGCCTTCATAATAGATACTCCTAAAACTAGAGAAGTAGAAAATGGTTTAAAAGCAAAGTTATTAGATCAAGAAAATAGTAGAGAAGAAAAAAAGAGTATTCATAAAAAATACAATATAGGATATGCATCTGGAGCATTTAGCAATTTGCATAAAGGGCATATAGAACATTTAAGAGATATGTCAGAACAATGTCAAAAAGTAATTGTAGCTGCAAATTCAGATAGATTAATTACTGAATACAAACATAAAAAGGTTACTGTTGATGAAGAAACAAGAAGAGATATCTTATCACATATACGATATGTAGATATGGCAATAATTACAGATGATTATGACAAGCTTAAAGCTGTAGAACGTGTTAGAGAATTATGTGGAAAATCTTTTGATGCAATTTTTGCAGGCAGTGATTGGAGAGGTAGTAAAAATTGGGAAGAGTTTGAAAAAAGGTTAAATAAGATGGGAATTGATGTTGTTTTTACAGAAAGACCTGAAAATGGAATATCAACAACTAAAATAGATAATGCAAAAAAAAGAGGAAAAAATGAACGATAATCAAATAGTAAAAATATTATACACAAATTTATTTTTAAGATTTGAAAGGAGTATAAGCAAGAAATGTGTGGTTTTGTAGGTTTTGTGGACAAGTTAAGCAAAGATGAAAAACAAAAAAGTATAAAATTAATGGCAGATAGAATTATTCATAGAGGCCCTGATGAAGAAGGGTATTATGTGGATGATAATATTGCTTTAGGACATAGAAGATTATCAATTATAGATTTATCAAGTGGTAAACAACCAATGTTTAATGAGGATGGAAGTCTGGTTGTTGTGTTTAATGGAGAAATTTATAATTATCAAGAAATAAAAAAGGAATTAGAAGAAAAAGGTCATATATTCAATACAAATTCAGATACAGAAGTATTAGTTCATGGATATGAAGAATACAAGGAAAACTTATTTAATAAATTAAGAGGAATGTTTGCCTTTGTAATATATGATATCAAAAATAAAGAACTAATAGGAGTTAGAGACTATTTTGGGATAAAACCTTTTTATTATTATGATGATGATAAAACCTTTATTTTTGGTTCTGAAATAAAAAGCTTTTTAGATCATCCAAACTTTGTTAAAGAGGTTAATAAAAAAGCACTAAAACCATATTTAACCTTTCAATATTCTGTATTAGATGAAACTTTTTTTAAGAATACATATAGATTAAAACCGGGAAATTATATCAAATATAAAGATGGAAAAATAGAAATAAAACAATACTTTAAAGCTGAATATATGAAGCAAAAAGATACTTATGAAAATTATAAAAAACAAGTAAAAGAATCTTTAGAGGATTCGGTAAAATGCCATCAAATAAGCGATGTTGAGGTAGGCTCTTATTTATCAGGTGGAGTTGATTCATCATATATAGTAAGTATGGCAAAGCCTGATAAAACTTTTACTGTAGGGTTTGACAAAACTGGATTTGATGAATCAGTCTTTGCAAAAGATTTATCAAAAATATTTAATACAAATAATTATAATAGAGTATTAACAGGTGATGATTTCTTTGATGCATTACCAATTGTTCAATATCATACAGATGAGCCACATGCTAATTTATCAACTGTTCCATTATATTTTCTATCAAAACTAGCACGAGAGAAAGTCAAAGTTGTGCTTTCAGGTGAAGGTGCTGATGAAATGTATGGTGGATATAATGAATTAAATGTTAGTAAATGGATAAAAGCTTATTGCAAATTACCTTTAGCTTTTAGAAAAGCATTGGCAAATAAAGTTAGAAATAAAAAGAAATTTAAAGGTAAAAGAATTATATGTCAATATGATAGACCATTATCTGAAAGATTTATTGGTAATGCCTTTATTATGGATGATAATGAAACTGAAGATATTTTATGTGATGAATTAAAAGGCAATGGTGTAAAATATGTGGATATCATCAAACCATATTATGAAGATGTGAAAAATGAGGATGAGATTACTCAAATGATGTATATTAATATGCATTTTTGGCTTGCAAAAGATATGCTTTTAAAGGCTGATAAAATGAGTATGGCAAATTCAGTTGAGTTAAGAGTTCCGTTTTTGGATAAGGAAGTGTGGAATGTTGCTAGAAAGATTCCTAGTAAATATTTAATTAAAGATGGTGAGACTAAAAAAGTTTTTAGAGATGTTGCAGTTGATGTAATTCCAGAGGAATGGGCAAAGAGAAGAAAATTAGGCTTTCCAGTACCTTTCTTTATGTGGATTAAAGAAGATAAGTATTTTAATAAAGTAAAGGATTTATTTATGCAAGATTGGGTTAGTGAGTTTTTTGATAAGGATAAGATTAATAAAATGCTTGATGATCATTATGCAGGTGTAGAAAATCATGGTAGAAAGTTGTATAATATTTATATTTTCTTGGTTTGGTATAAGGTGTATTTTGTAGATTAAAATTTGTTTATCATAATTTTACATTTTAACCATTTGAGTGAGTTGCCGAGAGAAATAAAATAATAAAAATAAAAATCTTTGAAAACGTAATCTCCGGGTATAACAGTTTCTAAGCATACACCCTTGAGCCTCTCCGATGGCTATGAAACACGCACCCTCAAGTAGTGTATCGCAAGAAACTGTAATACCCTCCGTTAACATTTTCAAAGATTTTTATTTTTATTATTTTATTTCTCCGAGGGAGTGTATAGTGGTTAAAATGTAAAATTATTTTTTTAATTCAACAACAGTTACTCCCATTTCTCCTTCGCCAAAAGTACCAAGTCTAAAACTTTTAACATGTGGATGTGTTTTCAAAAAAACATGAATACCTTCTCTCAGCTTTCCTGTACCTTTTCCATGTACAATTCTAACACTGTTCAAATTTGATAAATAAGCATCATCTAAATACTTATCTATTATCCAGATTGCGTTATCTACAGTTTCTCCTATCACATTTATTTCGGAGGTAATAGATCTAGATTTTAAACTAGATTTATTAGAGTAATTATTATACTTTGGTGTGCTTTTTTTTGATAATCCAGTCTTATTAACCAATTCTATATTATTTACTTTTACATTTGTTTTTGTATTCCCAAATTGAACAAAAACTTCGTTAGACTTGTTTGGAAGACTTAAAACAGTTCCAATAATATTAAAAGGTTTTACCAAAACTTCCATTCCAATTTTAATATCTATATTATTATCTTGATTATCATTATTATCTAAATTAGATAAATTATCTTTTATACTGTCGTTTAAATTATTTCGTAAGTTGTTAGCAACTTTTAAAGAGTCTTTATCAGTAGTTTCATATAATTCATTTAATTTTTTTATAATGTCGTTTGATTTTTCTTTTGCTGAAATTAAAATATTTTTAGCCTCATTTTTTGCTTTACTAATAATTTCGGCTTTTCTAACTTCAACATCTGAAACATCATTTTCAAGTTGTTTACGCAATAATTCAATTTGATTAGAATTTTTTATTGTTCTTTCTTTTTCTTTTTCAATTAATAATTTATCATCATAAATATTTTTAATCAATTCCTCAACACTAATAGTATCTTCACTCATTAAGCTTTCTGCTCTTTTCAAAATTTCTTCTGGTAGGCCTAATCTTCTACTTATTGCAAATGCGTTACTTTTTCCAGGAACACCAATTAAAATTTTGTAAGTAGGGCATAAGTTATCTATGTCAAATTCTGAACTTGCATTTTCAAAGCCATCAGTTATTAGTGCATAGTGTTTCAATTCTGGATAATGAGTTGTAGAAAGTGTTAAGGAATCTTTATTGTAAAGGCTTTCTAAAATGCTAATAGCTAAATTTGCACCTTGTACGGGATCAGTACCTGAGCCTAATTCATCAATTAAAATAAGACTGTTTGCAGTTGAATAATTTAAAATCTCGACTATATTAGTCATGTGTGAAGAAAAGGTACTTAAAGATTCTTGAATACTTTGTTCATCACCAATATCTGCAAAGACATTATCAAATACGTATATACTACTATTTTCCTTTGCAGGAATATGAAGTCCACTACACGCCATTAAACATAAAAGTCCTACTGTTTTTAGAGTAACAGTTTTTCCACCTGTATTTGGACCAGTTATTATTAAAGCTTTGAAGCTTTTTCCAAGATTAATATCTATAGGTACTACGTCTTTAGAATCAATTAGGGGATGTCTTGCTTGCTTAAGATCTATGAATTTTTCCTCATTTATTATTGGTTCTGTTCCATCTATTTCTTGAGAATATTTTGCTTTTGCAAAAACTAAATCAATTATTCCAATTATATTAATAGTGTCTTTAATATTCTCTACAATAGGATATAGTTGTGTTGATAAAGCCTCTAATATCTTTTCTATTTCAACATTTTCTTCTAATTTTATATTATTAATTTGATTATTTAATTCAAAAACTGAAGTTGGTTCAATATATACAGTTGATCCACTTGCTGATATATCGTGTATAAGTCCAGAGACATTTTCTTTATATTCAATTTTTATAGGAATAACATATCTATCATTTCTAATAGTAATAATAGGTTCCATTACATATTTTGAATAACTAGAGGAATGAATAAATGAGTTTAATTTCTCTTTTATACCACTTTCTAATCTACGTCTGTTTCGTCTTAAGGTGTTAAGAGTTTTTGATGCATCATCTGCAATATTATTTTCATCTATTATTGATTTAGTAATATCTCTATGTATTCCATGGTTTGAGTATAATGCTTCAAAATAGTCTTTTAGAATATTTGAATTATTGTCTTCAAAATTGTTGTAGTATTCCTTTAAATTAGAAGAGTTTTTTAAAATTTTGGCAATTTCCAACAATGCTTTAGGATTTAGTGGAATATAACTCTCTAAATTCTTT
The DNA here is from genome assembly GCA_947624525.1 of uncultured Clostridia bacterium. GTDB lineage: Bacteria > Bacillota > Clostridia > TANB77 > CAG-508 > CAG-492. The sequence continues at coordinate 32,211 of CANQKT010000036.1, forward strand.
ATATATGGTGTTATGTTGTCAATTTCGTCAATTGGAAGATTACCATATTTTATAATAAATGTGTATGCTTCGGAGGTTTGTTTTAAAAGTTTTTTTACTTCTTCTTGTTTAGTTGATGGGCATATGTTTGAGCATAATTCTTTTCCAATGTATGTTTTGCAGTATTTTGAAAGTTTTTCTAGGATAGTGTTAAATTCTAATTTTATTAGATTTGAGTTCATAGTATATCTCCTTTTTTCAATAATGGGATTATTATAGCATTATTTTTTAGACAGTTCAAGTGGTGTGTTGCTTTAAAGGTTAATTATGAAAAATTTAAGCACCTGAACTATAACGGTGTGTTACCTGAACATAAAAAAATTGAAAAAATACTTGAAAAAAATGGAATAACAGTATATAATAATAATGCAAAATACTTAACGAGCAAGAGAGTGGGAACAAATCCCACTCTTTAGTTGTAATTAGAGGGAGGAGAAAAGTTGGCAAGTATTGAAGAAAGAGTGGAAACTCTAATAGGAAAATCAATTGAAGCTTTAGGTTATCAGTTGTATGATGTTCAATATGCAAAAGAAGGAAAAGACTATTTTCTAAGAATATTTATAGAAAAACCAGAAGGAGCAATTACTTTAGAGGATTGTGAAAAAGTAAATAATGAGATAGAAGAAATGCTTGATGTAGCAGATTATATTAAAGAACAGTATTTTTTAGAAGTTTCTTCAACAGGTGTTGAAAAAGTTATAAGAAAAGAAAAACATTTGCAAGAAAATGTAAATAAAATGATTAATGTAAAATTATTCAAGCCTGTTAATAATAGAAAAGATTTTGTAGGAATTCTAAAAAAATTTGATGATGAGACTATATACTTAAAGGTAGATGGTGAAGTTATTGAATTAGAAAGGAAAAATATCTCATTAATAAAAAAGTATTATGATTGGGATAGTGAAATTTAATTATAAAGTTACATAGCATTGTAGTAAAAAATAAAAATTTTAATAAAAGGAGGAATTTAGAAAAATGAAAAAAGGAGCAAAAACAAAAGTTAGTAAAGCAATTGATAGTAAAGAAATGTTGCTAGCTATGGAAGAATTAGAAAAGGAAAATGGAATGGAACCGGGTAGTTTATTGGAGTCAATAGAAACAGCATTAATTACAGCATATAAGAGAGATTTTGATTCAACAGCAGATAATGTAAAAATAGTTGTAGATAAAGAAACTGGTGATTACCATGTATATGTAGAAAAAGAAGTTGTAGAGGAAGTTGAAGATGGAAATATTCAAATATCTCTAACTGATGCAAAAAAAATTAATAAAGCATTAGAAATAGGAGATACAGCACAAATTGAAATTATGCCTAAGAATTTTGGAAGAATAGCTGCAGGCACTGCTAAACAAGTAATTATTCAAAAAATAAGAGAAGCATCAAGAGAATATTTATTTAATGAATTTAGTGATAGAAAAGGTGAGATAGTTTCTGGATTAATTCAAAAAGCTGATGGTGGAATTGTTATAGTAGATTTAGGACGACTTGAAGGAGTAATGCCTTTAAAAGAGCAAGTACCAACAGAAAAATATCATGTTAATGATAAAATAAGAGCCTATGTTTTAGATGTAGAAAAAGGTGCGAAAGGTTCACCACAAGTAATAATATCAAGAGCACATGCTGATTTCGTGAGAAAATTATTTGAACTTGAAATTCCAGAAATTTATGAAGGAGTTATTGAAATAAAGAGTGTTTCAAGGGATCCAGGTAGTAGAAGTAAAGTAGCAGTATATTCTCCAAATGAGAATATAGATCCAGTTGGTTCTTGTGTTGGGCAAAAGGGAATTCGTATTCAAAATATAATAAATGAATTAGGTGGAGAAAAAATTGATGTTATTGAATGGAGTGAAGATCCAGCAATATATATATCAGCAGCTTTATTACCAGCTCAGGTTTTGGCTGTAGATATAAAGGAAGACGAAAAATTTGCACAAGTAATTGTTCCAGATGATCAATTATCATTAGCTATAGGAAAATCTGGTCAAAATGCAAGATTGGCAGCAAAGTTGACAAATTGGAAAATTGACATAAAAAGTGAATCTCAGTTTAGAAAAATTCTTGAAGAGGCACAAAATGCTGAAGAAGATGATACTGAGGAAAGTGATGTTGAGGTTGAGGAAGTTGACAACATATAATAAAATAGATAATAAAAGGGAGTGAATCTTTTGAAAAGTATACCACAAAGAACATGCATAGGTTGTAATGTAAAGAAAGATAAAAAAGATTTAATTCGTATAGTTAAGGATAATCAAGATAATATAAGCATAGATAGGACTGGAAAAGCAAATGGTAGAGGGGCATACATTTGCGACAATATTGATTGTCTTGAAAAGGCTATAAAAAATAAAAGAATAGAAAAGAGTTTTAAATTACAAATTGATGAAAGTATATATGAAAACTTAAGAAATTTAATAAATAACAAATAATAGATGGGGGTGAAATTATTGGGTAAGATTAAAATACATGAAATTGCAAAAGAAGTAGGCTTAACCAGTAAAGAAATAATTGAAAAGGCAAAGAGCTTGGGAATTGAGGTTACTAGTCACTTAAGCTCAGTTAGTGAAGAACAGGCTATTAAAATAAAAAATAGTCTTGGAGGAAGTGCTAGTAAATCAAATAAAATTTCTGATTCTAGAAAAACTATTGAATCAGACAAAAATGCTAAATTGAATAAGTCTAGTAATTCTAAGAAAGCAACAAAATCAAGTGAAAATGGAAAATTTGATAAAAATGAAAAGCCTAAAAAGGTTAAAGATGATAAGAAAAATGCAACTCCTGTTATAATAAGAAGAGAAGTAATTATTACAGATGAGAATAAGAAAGCCGAGGAAAAGCCTAAAAATAATAGAAGTGATGTTGGTTTTGTGGAAAGAAATAAAAATCAAGATTACAATATAGTTTATAGAAATAAAACTACTAAGCCAATGACTTTTAGCGAATTGTTTGGAATTAAAGATACTAAAAAAGCAAAAACAGAAACAAAACAAGAAGCAAAGGTAGATGAAAAATCTGAAGTATCAAAAAGTAATTCATTAGAAGAAAAGAATAAAAATATAGATATATCAAAAAATATAGAGAATACAAAGACTATTGAAGAAAACGAAACAAACATTAATAATAATGGTAATAAGTCAGTAGTAAATGTAGAGGGGAATGTAAATAACATTAAAGAAAAAGTTGAGAAAAAAGAAAATAATGTAATTGAAAAAAATATTGATAAAAAGGAGAAAACAGAATTAACTGAAAATAAAAATATGGAGCAAACGGTAAAAAAAGAAATAAATAATAATGGATACAAAAGAAATGATAATTATAATCAAAATAGAAATAATTATGACAACAGAAATAGATATAATCAAGATAATAAAAATAACAGAGATAATAAATTTAATAATAAATATCAAAACAACAGAAATAATTACAACAATAATGGCTATAATAATAACGGTTATAATAATCAAAGAAATAATGGTGAAAATGGATTTAATAGAAACCCTAATAATAGATTTCAAAAAGGTGGATTCAATAATAGAAATGACTTTAATAGAGGAGACATTGGTAGAAATGGAAGACCTCTTGATGAGAAAGGAATTGATAAAAATATAAAAGATATAATGTCTACAGAGGTTGTTGAAAAGGAATCTCAAAGAGATTATAATAGCAGATCAATAGATAAGGAAAAACAAATTAAGTTTGAAGAAAATAAGGGAAACAAGAAAAATAATAAGTCTAAGAAAAATGGTAGATTTGAAGATTTTGATGGTGGAAAACTAAAAGGTTTAAAACAAGTAAATCAATTATCAAATATGTTTGATGATCAAGATGGTGGAATGTTAGACTATTACGATTTATCAAGTGGAAGAGTTAAGAAAAATAAAAAGAAGGCAAATAAAAATGAAGAAAGTGGCTCTAAACAAAAAATATTTGAATTAAAAGAAATTACTATTCCAGAGAAAATCACAGTAAAAGATTTAGCTATGGAATTAAAGAAAACAAGTAGTGAGGTTATTAAAAAGTTATTTGGTTTAGGAATTATGGCAACAATTAATAATGAAGTTGATTTTGATACAGCATTTTTAATAGCTTCAGAATTTGGAGTTACTGCTAATAAAAAAGAAATTGTAAATGAAGAAGATATTTTATTTGATGAATCTGAAGATAAAGAAGAAGATTTAAAACCAAGACCACCAGTTGTTGTTGTTATGGGACACGTAGATCATGGTAAAACATCATTATTAGATGCAGTAAGAAGCACAAATGTTATTGAAGGAGAAGCAGGAGGAATTACACAACATATAGGTGCATACAAAGTTAATATAAATGGTAGAGAAATTACTTTCCTAGATACACCAGGACATGAGGCATTTACAAGCATGAGAGCAAGAGGTGCTCAAATAACAGATATTGCGATTCTTGTAGTTGCTGCAAATGATGGTGTTATGCCTCAAACTATTGAAGCTATAAATCATGCTAAAGCTGCTAATATTCCAATCATAGTTGCTGTAAATAAAATTGATTTACCAGAAGCTAATGTTGAAAAGGTAAAACAAGAACTAATGCAATATGATTTAGTTTCAGAAGAATGGGGAGGAGACACAATATTTGTTCCTATTTCTGCTAAAAATAAAATCAATATTGAAAATTTATTAGAAATGGTGTTATTAGTTGCTGATATGCAAGAGTTAAAAGCAAATCCAAATAAACAATCTAAAGGTGTTGTAATTGAAGCAAGACTAGATAAAGCAAAAGGACCTATAGCATCTGTTCTAGTCCAAAGAGGTACTTTGGATGTTGGTGATACAGTTGTTGTTGGAACATCAATTGGTAGAATAAGAGCAATGAAAAATGATAAAGGTCAAAATGTAAAAGAAGCAGGTCCTTCTACACCAGTAGAAATCATGGGATTAACAGAAGTTCCAGAGGCTGGAGATACTTTCTATGAAGTAAAAAATGAAAAAATGGCTAAACATTTAATTGAAAAGAGACGTGCTCAAGAAAGAGAAAAATTATTAACTTCAAATACAGTAACTTTAAGTAATTTATTTGAGAAAATGGCTAATGAAAACTTAAAACAATTAAACTTGATAGTAAAAGCAGATGTTCAAGGTTCTGCAGAAGCGGTTAAACAGTCATTAGAAAAACTTTCAAATGATGAAGTTAAAGTAAAAGTTATACACTCTGTTGCAGGAGGAATTAATGAATCTGATGTTCAACTTGCAAAAGCTGCAGGAGCAATTATAATAGGCTTCAATGTACGACCAGTGGGTGCTGCAAAGGAATTAGCTGAAAGAGAAGGCGTAGAAATGAAAATGTATTCTATTATATATCAAGCAATTGAAGATGTAGAATCTGCAATGAAAGGAATGCTTGACCCAGTATATGAGGAAAAAATAATTGGTAATGCTCAAGTAAGGCAAACCTTTAAAGTTTCAAGTGTAGGAACCATAGCAGGATGTTATGTTCTTGATGGAAGAATAGAAAGAAATGCAGGAGTTAGAGTTATTCGTGATAGTGTTGTAATTCATGAAGGTAAGCTTGCATCCTTAAAACGTTTCAAAGATGATGTTAAAGAAGTTACAAAAGGCTTTGAATGTGGTGTTCAAATCGAAGATTACAACGATATTAAAGAAGAAGATATTATTGAAGCTTTTATAATGGAGGAAGTAAAAAGATAATTGTTTGGAGAAATTTGGGGACGTTCCTTAAATTTCCTTCAAATGAGGAAATGAGAGGTGGAAAATGGCTAAGAATGAGGCTCGTTTAAATAGAATCAATGAGGAGTTAAGGAAAGAACTTAGTAATATTTTGGCATATGAATTAAAAAATCCTAATATAACAGGAATGTTGAGTGTTACAAAGGTAAAAATTACTCCAGATTTCAAATATGCTAAAGTATATGTTAGTATTTTAAATTCTAAAAACGTGGATAAGACTATGGAAGGTTTAAAAGAATCTGCTGGTTTTATTAGAAGTAAAATTGCAAAGGATATTAATTTAAGAATTACACCAGAGTTAGTTTTTGAGATAGATGATTCTTTAGAATATGGAGCTAGAATAGATAAAATTTTAAACGATTTAAAAAATAAATAGAATGAATTTGGTTTATAGGTATATCCATTAAAAACCTAAATTTCAATATAAGGAATGTTATGAATAATGACTTTAGATAATATTTTAGAGGAGATAAATAAGGCTAAATCAATAGTGATATTAACTCATGAAAACCCAGATGGTGATGCTGTGGGAAGTAGTTTAGCTTTGTATAATGCACTAAAAGAATATGGAAAAGAAATTGTAGATATTATTATACCTGAATATTCAAGATGTTTTGAATTTTTACCTGGATCAAAAGATATAAAAAAGGAAAGTAACATAGAAAGTTATGATTTGGCTATTTCTTTAGATGCTGCTACAATAAAAATGCTTAATGGTTGGTCAAAATATTTTGAAAAAGCTAAAAAGAGTATTGTAATAGATCACCATGGTACAAATACCATGTATGGTGATATAAATTTTGTTAATCCAGATGCTCCTGCATGTAGTCAAATATTGATAGTAGTCTTACAATATTTTAATATGGAAATTACTAAAGATATTGGAACTTGTATTTTAACAGGTATTATAACAGATACGGGAGGATTTAAATATCAAGGAACTAATGTTGAAACATTTGAGTTCGTAGCTGAGCTGTTAAATAAAGGTGTAAATGTTTCTAAAATTTATAGAAGAGTTTTAGATATTACTACTAGAACAAGTTTTGAATTAAGAAGAATTGCAGAGTCTAGATTGGAATTTTTCTATGATGATAAGGCTGTTTTTACATATATTACCTTAGAAGATGAAGAGAAAGTACATAGTGAGACAGGTGATCATGAGGGAATTGTTAATATTGGTAAATGTATTGAAGGTGTTGAGGTTTCAGCTTTTGTTAGGGAATTGAAAGACGGTAAGGGCTGGAGAGTTTCTTTGAGGTCAAATGAGTATGTTAATGTGTCTGATGTGGCCTTGTTGTTTGGGGGTGGAGGACATCCTCGTGCAGCTGGGTGTACTATTCAGGGAGATTTGCAACATGTGAAGGATAAGATTATGAATGAGGTTAAGGTGTATTTAAAATAGTTTTTTGGAGAAAAGAATGGATGGAATCATAATTATAAATAAGAGAAAAAATTGTACATCTCATGATGTTGTTTATGAGGTAAGGAAATTGTTTGGAAAAAAAGTTGGACATACTGGAACATTGGATCCAAATGCTACAGGTGTGTTGCCTATTTTAATTGGAAAAGGAACAGAGCTTTCTCAGTTTTTGATTAATCATGATAAAAAGTATATTGCAATTGTTAAATTAGGCGTAAGGACAGATACTGCTGATGTTGAGGGAAAAGTTGCTGAAGAGAAAGAGGTTAATTTAAGCTATTTAAATGAAAAAAATATAAAGAGAATTTTAAAAAATATGGTTGGTAAACAAATGCAAACTCCTCCTATGTATTCTGCTATAAAGGTTCATGGAAAGAAATTGTATGAGTATGCAAGAAGTGGAAAAACTGTGGATGTTCCAGAACGTGAAATTGAGATTTATGATTTGGAATTGTTAAACTTTGATGTAAAAGAAAAGACAATTACATTTGAAATATATTGTTCAAAAGGTACTTATGTGAGGACAATTTGTGAAAAATTGGCAGAGAATTTGGGTACTTTAGGGTATATGCTAGAATTGAAAAGAACTATGGTAGGAGAATTTTTGATAGAAGATGCTATTACGATAGATGAGTTGAAGGAAAATTTTCATGATCAGGTGTTTTTAAAAGATAAAGTTATTGGGATAGAGGAATTTTTTAAAAATAGTCCTAGTGTTATTTTAGATGAGAGAAAGCTAAAATTATTTTTGAATGGGGTTATGATAAGTCAAAGTATTGATAATGGAATAGTAAGAGTTTATGATGGTAGCAGTTCGTTCATTCGGAGTGGGAGTTTGTATGAGTGGAAAGTTGAAAAGAAAGATTATTTTGTGAGGGATTCAGGTGCCTGCAATTAGCAAGTGAATATAAGAATCCTGTAAATGTCGGAAGTATATTAACATTCCAACATTTACAGGATTCTTATATTCACTTGCTAATTGCATGGGCACCCGTTATAATAAATTTTTCGTTGCAAAAAAAAACATTATAGTATATAATAACATAGAAATAAAAAAAGAGGGGAAAAGAATGGTAAATGTACTTTTATGCGGAAATAAAAAGGTTTTTGATGGAGCCTTAACAGAACTTATATCAATGACTAACAGGACTAAAGATGATATAACATGTTATATTTTTACAATGGATGTTTCAAGATTAAATTCCGAATACGTCTCAATTACAGATGAACAAATTGAATTTTTAAATCAAGTTGTAAAATCAAAAAACAAAAATAATAAAGTAATAAAAGTAGATGTAACAGATTTATATGAAAGAGAATTTGGCAATTGTAAAAATGAAAATGCCTATTGTACACCATATACATTGTTAAGATTATTAGCTGATTTGATTCCAGACATTCCAGATAAATTACTATATTTAGATATAGACATAATGATTGGTGATGATATATCAAAGTTATATAATATAGATATTACAGATTATGAATACGCAGCAGTAAAAGAAAAATATGGGTGTTGGCTTATAAGACCAGATTACATAAATGCAGGAATGTTATTACTAAATATGAATAAAATTAAAGAAACTGGATTATTGGAAAAGGCTAGGAACCTAATAAAAAATAAAAAAATGTTATTTGCAGATCAAGATGCCATTTTTAGGTCAACTAAAAAGAAGTTATTACTTCCACGTAAATTTAATGAACAATCCAAATTTAATAGGAAAGATACAGTTGTATGTCATTTCTGTAAAAGACTTATGTTTTTACCATATCCTCATACAGAAAATTTCAAGCAATGGAATATTAAAGAAATACATGAAGTTTTGAAATGCTATGCATTTGATGATGATTTAGAGGAATATTTAAAGTTAAAAGAAGAATATTGTTCGACTAAATAAATTTGAAGATAAGGGGAAATAAAATGGAAAATAATTTAGAAGTAATACCAATATTTTTTGCAATAGATGATGTATATATGCCTTTTTTGGCAGTAGCATTAGAGTCTTTAATAGAAAATGCATCAAAAAATTATTATTATTCAATAAAAATCCTATACACTAGTATTGATGAGGATAATAAAAGGAAAATAAACAAATATCAAAGTCAAAATGTTAACATTGAATTTGTGGATTTAAATTATTATATTGAAAAGGTTAAAGATAAACTTTATACGCGTGATTATTATAGTAAAACAACGTATTTTAGACTATTTATAGCAAATTTATATCCTCAATATGATAAAGCAATATATTTAGATAGTGATATAGTTGTTTTAGGAGACATATCAGAATTATATAATAAAGATATAGGAGATAATCTTGTTGCAGCTGCTCCAGATGATGTAATTCAAACAACTAAGGTTTTTCAAGAATATGCTGAAAAGGTAGTAGGAGTATCTGATTACAGAAATTATTTTAATGCAGGTATTCTTTTGATGAATTTGGATGAATTTAGAAAATTTAATTTTCAAGAAAAATTTTTATATTTACTAGAAACCGTAAAATTTACAGTGGCTCAGGATCAAGATTATTTGAACAGATTGTGTAAAGGTAAAGTGAAAATAATAGACAAGGGCTGGGATAGAATGCCCATTGCAACTGATAATATGCCAATTGAAGATATAAAAATAATTCACTATAATTTAGGTCAAAAACCATGGAGATATGATAATATCCAATATCAAGAATATTTTTGGGAATATGCTAAAAAAACAGAATATTATGAGTATATATGTGAGCTGAAAGCAAATTATACTGAAGAGGAACGATTCAAAGATATACAACAATATAAAAATCTTAAAGCCCTTGCGCAGAAGGAATCTGATTGTGTGGGGGATGACAGATTGAATAGAAAGAATAGTGTGATTGAAAAGTCTAAAGAGAGATTAGAAATTATGGAAAAAATAAAGAAATTAGAAGAAAGTGGTAATTTTGATTTAGATGTAGAAAATGATCCACCAACTATTCCCTTACAGCCTGAAGATATTGATTATTTAAGAACAAGTAAAATTAGTCAAATAAAAAGTAAAATGGCTACAAGAGTAGCCGAAAGAATGGTTAATGATTTATTAAAAGATAATAAATTAATTATAAAAGATATAAAAGGAATAGAAAATATGCAAAAGGTAAAATCAGGGGCTATTATTACATGTAACCATTTTAATCCATTTGATTCTTTTACAGTTGAAAAAGTATTCAGAATTGCTGGACAGGATAAGGATAAGAAATTATTTAAAGTTATTAGAGAAGGCAATTATACTAATTTTCCGGGCTTATATGGATTTTTCTTTAAAAATTGTGATACTTTACCATTAAGTTCTAATAAAAGAACTATGGTGGAATTTATAAAGGCAGTTGATGTAATATTAAAAAGGGGAGACTTTATTTTAGTCTATCCAGAACAAAGTATGTGGTGGAATTATAGAAAACCAAAGCCTTTGAAAAATGGAGCTTTTAACCTTGCTGCTAGAAATAATGTGCCTGTAATTCCAATTTTTATAACAATGGAGGATAGTGATATAATAGGGGAAGATGGGTTCCCTATTCAAGAATATACAGTAAATATTGGTGAACCTATATATCCAAATGAGAGTTTAAGTGAAAAAGAAAATGTTAATGAAATGAGAGATAAAAATTATGAAATTTGGAAACAAATTTATGAGGATTTTTATGATATGCCACTTGAATATAATATAATAGATAATAAGGAAAGTGTTAATGAAGAATAGAAAAGTAATTTATTATACTGATGAATTAAATGATGAGTTTTCAAGTGCAAAAATTACACCACGAAAAATAGATGAGAATTATAAGTATAAACATGGAAAGGTATGGGATTTTTGTTCTTGGATTATACAAAATGTTATAAGCATGCCAATAAAGGTTGGTTATGCTAAGTTAAAGTTTAGAATTAAATATGTTGGAAAAGAGAAGTTAAAAGATTATAAAAGCTCTGGGTATTTTGTGTATGCAAATCATACCCAGGCTTTTGCTGATACTTTTATTCCAAGTATTGCAATATTTCCAAAAAGAAATTTTTTGATTGTTAATCCTGAAAATATTTCTGTGAAGCCTTTTGGAGGATTGATTGAAATGTTAGGGGCAATTCCTGTACCAGGGAATAAAACTGCTATGAAAAATTTTTTAGATGTTATAAATGAAAAGATGAAAAAAGATTATTCTATTACAATTTACCCAGAAGCTCATATTTGGCCATATTATACTGGAATAAGAAATTTTAAGTCTGTTTCTTTCAAATATCCGGTGGAGTTAAAAAAACCGGTTTTTTGCATTACTAATACATATCAAAAATGTGGAAAAAATTTGAATAAGGTGAGAATTGTGAGTTATATTGATGGTCCTTTTTTTGCGGATAAGGTTTTGAGTTTAAGGGAGCAGAAGGAGGATTTGAGAAATAGGGTGTATGAGTGTATGGTGGAGAGAAGTAAGAATAGTAATGTGGATGTTGTTAAGTATGTGAGGGGATAATTTTTCTGGTTACTTTATGTGGTTTGGGAAATTTTTATTGTCATGATTTTTCTATATACTATTGATTTATAATGTTTATTTTGTTATAATTTTTTTGAAGATTATTTATATGTATTTTATATTATAAATAAACTTGGTTAAAAGCAAGAAAAATTTGAAATTCATGCTAAAGAAAAAATTGAAAGGAGAAATACTTATGAAGGAAGAAAGAGGTAGTGTAGCTACAAAAATAATAATAATTATTAGTATAATATTATTAATTGCATTAGGAACAACTTTAATAATATTATTTAAAACTGGAAAATTCAATTCAAAAATAGGTCAATCTAATGAAAGTGATAAAAATTATACAGAAAGTATGACATATATAACGAAAGAAGGAGATAATTATATATTTATCGACACGGGGGGCAATATTAGGAAAATATCTACTGATATATTGGGAAAAGAAACTTTTGGAAGTGATGAGGTTTTTTATAAAAACAGCATGTTAGCAAGTAAAGATGGAGAGGACTATATTATAAATTTTAATGGAGATACATTATATGGACCAGCAGATTTAGAAAAATTGGTTGTTACAAAAGATTCTGTATTATATCAAATATATCAAGATGGTAAATATGGTGTAGTAGATGATAGTGGAAATGTAATAATATCTCCAGAATATGAAGAGAGAATGTCAAAATTTGACTCAAAGTTATCATCAAAATATTTCTATACTTACGACTATAATAATAACAGTACAGGAAATGATTATGTAGTTACTATATTTGATTGTACCGGAAAAAAAGTATATGAAAGTGATTTTGAAGATTATAGTATGTATGGGGAACAAATAGTTGAGACAAATAATGGAATAAATGTCATTTTATTAGAAAAAAATGAAGGAAATAAAATACTAGTGAATTTAAATACAGGTGATGTAATAAAAACATTAAACTTAGTAGGAGATTATACAATTGATGTGACTAATAAAGGTAATGCCATAGAGTTAGAATGGTATGAAGGAAGTAGATATGGGTCTCAAGAAGGAAGACAAAGATTGTATTATTGGTTTGGAGAAAATGAAAAAGTTTCAAAGGAAATTTTGCTTGCAGATGATGACGATGTTTGGTCTGGTACAGATGGAGAGGCAGACCTAGCTATATTGAATAAAGATTCCAATAATATTGTTATAAACAAATATGGAAAAGAAATTTATTCAACAACTAATCCAATATCATGCCATGAATACGTAAATAATAAAAGTGGTTTAACATATGCTTATCTTGTAGAAACATTAGGAAAAAATAAGTATAAAACTATGAATTCTGAAGGAAAAACTATTTTAGAGCAGAATTTATCATCAGTAGGTAATAATTATATTTTATCAAATAAAACATTATATAAGCCTGATGGAACTAAATATCTAGAAGATGTTACTCAATATAATAGTGTATATGATTTAGATTTCATAACAACAAAAGACAAGACTATTATAGAAAACTCTGAGGGGAAAAAGATTGAGGAAGAATTAGATTTTAAACTTGTAAAAACAGATTATTTATTAGATGATAACACAGTTGTACTAGAATCAGATAAATACATGACTATAATAGATACGAAAGAATTGTCAATAAAAACGATAGATATTAGTTCATATGATTATGTGTTTGCATATAAGGGATATATAAAAATGAGAGGAGATTCTGAATACGAATATTATAATAAAAATGGAGAGTTAATATATACTGAACAAAAATAGAAAAATTTTGAATGAGTGTAATTAAAAAATAATTACACTCATTTTTTCTCACAAGTAATAACTCTATTATTACCATTTAAATCTCTAATACAATTCGTATTTATAAATAAATTAGAATCAGCTATTAGTTTGAAAATTTTATCCTTTTGATTGTATCCAATTTCCATAAATAATTTTCCACTATTTTTTAAATAAATATATCCAGTATTAATAATAATCTTATAAAAATCTAAACCATCTATACCTCCATCTAAGGCTATTTTTGGCTCTTTTTGAACTTCTGCATCTAAGGTGTAGATTGTGTTCGTTTCAATATATGGGGGATTTGATACTATAATATCAAAATCTTTAGTATGTATATTTTCAAACATATTTGATTCTATAAAATTGATTTTTTTGTGGACTTGATTTTTTTCTGCGTTTAATTTTGCTATTTGTAGTGCTTTGTTACTTATGTCTGTTGCTGTAATTTCACAGTTATCAATGTATTTTGCTAGAGATACTGCTATTGCGCCACTTCCTGTGCATAAGTCTAAGATTTTAATTGGAGGTGTTTTTGACTTATGGGCAATATTTGCATATTTAAGAACTTCTTCAACTAAAATTTCAGTGTCTGGTTGAGGTATTAAAACATTTTCATCCACATAGAAGTTTAATTTCATAAATTCTTGATTATTGGTTATATATTGAATGGGGGTGTTATTTTTGAGCTTTTCTAACCCTTTTTTATATTCTTCTATTTTCTCATTGGGTATTTCTTGGGTATGATTAATAACAAGATCAAATTTGTTCATGTGTAAAACATGTTCTAATAAAAGTCTTACTTTTAGTGGTATGTTTTCAATTTGTGTTTCTAATAAATATTTTCTTCCATATATTAATAATTCATTTATATTCAATTTTATTTCTCCTTCTTTATTAGAAAATTTAGGGATGGTTCTTAACTTTCTTGTTTGCAGTTAGCCGTTGAATTCAAGATTTATGTAAGCTAGAAAAATATATTAATATTCCGTTCGTTTGCTGGCGTTTGAATTTTGAGGAAGACATTAGGTGGGGGCGCCAAGACTGCGCACTCACTGCATATTAATATATTTTTCTAGCTTACATAAATCTTGAATTCAACTACTCTATATAATGAAAATTATAGTGTGTAATTGTTTAAAATATGTTAAAAAATAAAAAAATAAAACCCCACATTAGCCGTAAGTTGAGTGAAATTTTAAGGACCTGCTTTCACAGGTGGGTGTCTTGTTGAATGCTCCTGGGTTTCTTACATAAATGCAAGCATACACGCCACATTCAAAGGCGGACTCCCGTTTATCGTTTGTTGGTTCTAAAATTCCAAGCTACACGCACTACGCAGGGAGATATTTTTCATATCTATTGTTTAAATATATAATAACATATGTTTTTTAAAATAGCAATAGTAAATTTTGGAAAATTTTTGAGTTTGATAATTTTTCAAATTTGTACTTGACATTTGATAATAGTGTATATATAATAGCATTATGTTAATATAAAAAATGTTGATTAGGACATAATTAAGTAATCTCTTATATATAGTGAGTTTGGGATAGTGAAAACCAAATTATAATGTTATTTAATTCCTACCTATGAGTGAAATGGAGAAAACCATTTCCGGTGAAAATCGTTAAAATGTCAAGTTAAAAATTTAGGATGGTACCGTGCTAGAATTATGGCACGCCTTTGGTACCATCCTTTTTGTTTTTTTATTTGACTTTTTATAAATTATAAAAAAGAAAGGAAGATTTAGTATGGGAAAAGAAGATTTTGTAAAAGAAATTACAAACATTGATGAAGATTTTGCTAAGTGGTACACTGATATTGTACTAAAGGCAGAACTTGCTGATTACACAGACACAAAAGGATGTATTGCTATTAAACCGTATGGATATGCAATATGGGAAAACATTCAGAAATATGCAGATGAAGCATTCAAGAGAACAGGAGTAAAAAATGTTTACTTTCCCGTATTAATTCCAGAGAGTTTGCTACAAAAGGAGAAAGATCATGTTGAAGGTTTTGCACCAGAAGTTGCTTGGGTAACAGAGGCAGGTGGAGAACAATTAGAGGAAAAATATTGTATTAGGCCAACATCAGAAACTATTATATCTACTATGTATTCAAAGTGGCTTAATTCTTGGAGGGATTTGCCATTTTTGTATAATCAATGGTGCAATGTTTTAAGATGGGAGAAAGAAACAAGACCATTCTTGCGTTCTAGAGAATTCTTGTGGCAGGAGGGTCATACAATACATGAAACTTCTGAAGAAGCTATTGAAAGAACAGTACAAATGTTAGATATTTATGCTGATGTAATAGAGAACTTATTAGCAATGCCTGTTTTAAAGGGTCAGAAGACTGAAAGTGAAAAGTTTTCGGGAGCAGAGTTTACATATACTGTAGAAAGTTTAATGCATGATGGAAGAGCTTTACAATCAGGGACATCACATTATTTTGGACAAAAATTTTCAAGGCCTTTTAATATTAAATTTCAAAATAGAGAAGGTAAAGAAGAGTTTGCATATCAAACTTCATGGGGAATATCAACTAGGTTAATTGGTGCAATAATAATGGCTCATGGAGATAATAGAGGGTTGAAATTACCTCCAAAAGTAGCTCCAATTCAAGCTGTAATTGTTCCAGTAGCATCACATAAAGAAGGTGTTTTAGAGTCTGCTACAGCATTATTTGAAAAGTTGAATGGTGAATTTAGAATGAAATTAGATGATAGAAGTCAATATTCACCAGGTTTCAAATTCAATGACTGGGAGATGAGAGGTGTTCCAGTTAGAATTGAGTTAGGGCCAAGAGATATTGAAAATAATAAATGTGTTTTTGTAAGGAGAGATACAAATGAAAAAATAGAGGTATCTTTGGATGAAGTTAATGAAAAATTAGCACAGGTTTTAGATGATATTCAAACTAATATGTTTAATATGTGTAAGGAAAATGTTGAAAAAAGAACTACGATAGCAAGAAATATGGAAGAATTTAAGCATAATTTAGAGGTAAATCAAGGTTATATAAAAGCAATGTGGTGTGGAAGTGCAGAGTGTGAGGATAAAATTCATGAGGAAACTGGTGCTAAATCTAGATGTATTCCTTTTGAACAGGAGAAGATATCAGACACATGCGTGTATTGTGGAAGAAAAGCAGATAAAATGGTTTATTGGGGAAGACAATATTAATTTCTTAAATATTACAATAAATTATATGAATATAGAGTATATAGAAAAATGGCGTTTCCAAATTTATGGAAACGCCTAAAAATCAGAAAGTTTTCTGCCTTTGCAGAATCTGAAGGCTATGCTCAAAGCCAACAAAGTCGAAAACCTTGTCATTTCGAAATTCATATCCAGAAAAATGAATTTTGGACCGGTCTATTGTGTCGTATATGGATGATGTTTTATACTTCTTTTTCTTGTAGTCAGAATGAGATGCTCCACCACTCTCGGCGAGAACATGCATATCAAAACTACGAATTTGAACCTCAAAACATTCACCGCCTTTTTGACGACGGAAAACAGCATGCAAGGATTGATATCCATTAGGTTTTGGCATAATGATATAATCTTTTACGCCATACATATACCTAGGATTGATTTTTGACTTCTTAGGGATAATAATTCCTTGCAGATTTGTTGTGTCAATCTGACTGGGAAGATAGTTGGCCTCGCACAGGGTGAAATTTGTGTTATTGTTACGAATAATTGAGTTCATAACATCATAACACAAATCAATTAACTCTGTTGGAGAATAAGTTCCGAAGAGTATGAGTCGAAAGGCCATAGTGTCGCGAATCAAATCAAGTGATTTGTGTTCATCGATAGTTTGGACAATTTTCTCATCCATGCTCTTAAAGGATTTAATTCTTCCCTCAATTGTGAACTTCAAATCTGGATACTCTTTGTCAATTAATGAATACAAAGAGTTGAAATTTTTTCTCAAGTCCGCGAGGTATTTGCGATCAGTCCGTTCTTTGCGATATTGTTTTAACCGGTTGGAATGCAAGATACAGTTTTCGTCTCCCCTCTGAGTAAGAAGATTTTCGTATTGTTCCAAAAAATCTGGAACCGAAATACTTCGTTTGTCATACAAGGCTTGACATAACAAGTCAAAAGATGAATAATTCTTTGCCATTTGGTTCTCTCCTTTTTATTGATTTTTAATAAATTTAGCTTAACGCTATACTTTATTATATAATTTTTTCAAAATTATGTCAAATAGACAAAGGGTGTACGTATTATTTAAATTTGACTTTTAATATAAAATGAAATAATATTATTAAAAATAAACCTTGAGAGTTGGTGATGAAAATGTCATTTTCAAAAGATGTAAAAGAGGAATTAAGTAAAATAAGTAATTTGGCAAATAAAGACCTAGTAAAGGCAGAATTGATAGGATATCTTATTACCAATAATATTAGTGTTAAAAATAATAAAATAAGATATTCAACAGAAAGTGAATATAATATAAATAGATTTGCGAAATTATTAAATAATGTAAATATATCACAATATGAAATAAATATACAAGGGAAAGTGTTTTTTATAGAAATTAATCAAGAAATAAATTTCAAAGAAATAGATTTTGATGATTCAAAGATAATTTTAAGCAATAAAATATTTGACTTTTGTGTTTCAGAAATATTAGAAAAAGCATTAGTTAGAGGAGCTTTTCTAGGCGGAGGTTCTATAAATAATCCCGAGAAAATATATCATTTAGAAGTGATTTATAGTAGTGAAATAAATGTGAATTATGTTATGGAAATTTTGAAAAAATATAATGTTAATATGAAAAAAATGAATAGTACATTATACTTAAAAGATGGAGAAGAAATTTCAAAATTCTTAGCTTTTATAGGGGCTAATTCTTCAGTTTTGAAATTTGAAGAAATTCGTGTTATTCGTGATATGAGAAATAGTGTTAATAGACTAGTAAATTGTGAAACCGCTAATTTAAATAAAACTATTAATGCAGCTTTGAAACAAATTCAAGATATTGAGTTTATAAAAAAAATGAATAAATTTGGAGAATTATCTGAAAATTTGCAAGAAATTGCTGAATTAAGAGTAAAAAATCCGGATATATCATTGGTTGAATTAGGAAAATTGCTTAGTACACCTATTGGAAAATCAGGGGTAAATTATAGATTAAAGGCTATAAGCAATTTCGCTGAGGAGTTGAGGCAAGGGTAGGCAAGGAACAAGAATTCAAATCCAATGAAGATCAAAATATGACATGCAAGAAGAAACCAAGAAGAGTACCTTTGGCTTAAAATATTAATGTGTTTCATAATGAAAGGATTGAAAGAATTGAATAAAGTAGGGATATATATTCACATACCATTTTGTAAACAAAAATGTAAATATTGTGATTTTGTTTCGTTTCAATGTATGGAAGATAAAATTGAAGGCTATTTTGAGTGTTTACTTAAAGAAATTTCAGAAAAGTCAGAAGAAATTGAACAAGAAGTAGACACAATTTATATTGGAGGAGGTACTCCTTCAATAGTTCCTGTTGAATATATTAGTAGAATAATATTATGTGTATTTGAAAATTATAAAGTATCTAAAGATGCTGAAATTACTATTGAAGTAAATCCAGGGACTGCTGATAATGAAAAATTAAAAAAATATTTTGATATGGGAATTAATAGATTAAGTATTGGTCTTCAATCAACAAATGATAAATTACTTAATATGTTAGGAAGAATACACACATATAGAGAGTTTGAGAATGTTTATGATAGTGCTAGAAAAATTGGATTTAAAAATATAAATGTGGATTTGATGATTGGATTACCAAATCAAACTATAGCAGATGTTGTTGATTCATTAAATAAAATTGTTGAAAAGTCTCCAGAGCATATTTCGGTTTATTCTTTAATTGTTGAAGAGAATACGAAAATGTTTGATTTAATTCAACAAGGCAAATTAGTACTGCCAGATGAAGATTTGGAGAGGAAAATGTATTGGAAGGTAAAAGAAATTCTCGAAGAAAATGAATATAATCATTATGAAATATCTAACTTTGCCAAAGAAAATTATGAGTCAAAACATAATGTAAATTGCTGGGAACAACACTATTATTTGGGGTTTGGTGTTTCAGCACATTCATATTTTGATGGAATCAGATACTCCAATATTGAAGATATTAAGATGTATATTGAAAATTATAAAACTGGTAATTCTGTATATAATGTTGTGTATCATGAAAATCAATCGAAAGATGATATGATGAGAGAATTTATGTTACTTGGATTAAGAAAAATTGAAGGGGTAAAAATTAGTGATTTTAAAAACAAATTTGTTGATAATCCGTTATATGTTTTTAGAAATGAGTTAAATAAGTTGGTTAATGAAGAATTAATTGAAATTTGCGAGAATAATATAAGGTTAACAAATAGAGGGTTAGATTTAGCAAATGTTGTGTGGATGGAGTTTGTTGCATAAATTATGAAAAATGTTGATTTTTGTTTAGCTATATAGTATAATGCAATAACTAAACTATAGAAAGGATTTTTTTTCATGAATGTGTGTGAATATGTACAACAAGAAAAACAAAGAAGCAAACCAGCATGAAAAAAATGAAAAAAATTAGCAAATGATATTGACATTTGCTAAAGGAAGTTGTAAAATATTAGCAGTCTTGAATAAAGACTGCTAATATTTATAATAATAATATAAAAATTCACTTATGTTAAAGAGGTGAAAAAATGTTAAACGATAGAAAAAAAAGAATTTTACAAGCTATAGTTGATGAATATGTAGACACAGCAGAACCAGTTAGTTCTGGTGCAATTACAAAAAAATATGGAATTGATTTTAGTAGTGCTACAATAAGAAACGAGATGGCTGAACTCGAAAAAGAAGGATATTTAGATAAAGTTCACACATCAAGCGGAAGGGTCCCTTCTGCAAAAGGATATAGGTTGTATGTTGATGAATTACTTAAAGAGCAGAATTTAACTTTGGAAGAAACTAAATATATTAAAGATAAGTTACAAACAAAGGTTAATGAAATAGAAGAGCTTACCAAAATAACAACAAATACATTATCTGAAATTACGCACTATACAACAGTTGCGATTGGTCCAAAGAATAATAATCAACTAATTGAAGAAATGAAATTTGTTCTATTAGGTTCTAGAATGTTAATGTGTGTAATTATTACAGACAGTGGCTTAATAAAGGAAGCTATAATAAAATTTGATGAAGATATAAAAGAGGAACAGGTCGAAAGTTTAAATTATATTTTTAATGCGAAATTAAAAGGTAAACCATTTGAAAAGATTGATAAGCCATTAGAAGAATATATTTTTTCAGAACTTAATTATAGTGTAGAAGTTATAAAAACCATAATTGAACAGATAAATAAAGTAATAGAAGCAGAAGAAGAAATTTATTATGAAGGAGCAAATAAAGTTTTTGAACAACCAGAATTTCAAGATGTTCAAATTGCAAAAAATTTTATAAATATTTTGGACAAAAAGGATTTATTTATTGATTTGTTGAATTCAGAATTTGCTGATGACATCAATGTTTATATTGGTGATGATGATGCAGAAGATGGATTAAAAGATTTTAGTGTTATTACTTTTAAACAGAAAATAAATGATAGAGAAATGGGAACAATTAGTATAATAGGTCCTAAAAGAATGGATTACTCAAAGGTTATTTCTGTTATGAAATATATAAAAGGATTAATGGGAAATGGAGGCAAGAATTGATGGAAAAAGATTTAGAAGAAAATTTAGAAGAGAACATTGAAGAAAAATCAAGTTCTACTAATGAAGCAAATGACAATGTTCTAAATGATTTAAAGGAAAAACTGCAAGCTCAGAGAGCAGAACTTGATGAAAAAGAAGACAGACTTAAAAGGTTAATGGCTGAATTTGATAATTTTAAGAAAAGAAGTGCAAAAGAAAGAGAAGGATTATATAATTCTTTGGTGTCAGATATAGCTATTTCGCTATTACCAGTAATTGATAATCTTGAGAAAGCAGTTAGTGTTCAAACAGAGGATAATAATTACAAAATTGGGGTAGAATTAGTGTTAAAGCAATTCAAAGATGTTTTAAAATCAAATGGAATTAATGAAATTGAAACAGTAGGAAAAACTTTTGATCCTGAGTTGCATGAAGCTGTAAGCTCTGTTGAAGATGATTCACTAGGAGTTCAAGAGATTAAAGAAGAATATAGAAAAGGTTATATGATT
The DNA here is from genome assembly GCA_947624525.1 of uncultured Clostridia bacterium. Lineage (GTDB taxonomy): Bacteria > Bacillota > Clostridia > TANB77 > CAG-508 > CAG-492. The sequence continues at coordinate 53,860 of CANQKT010000036.1, forward strand.
GGTAACAAAGTTATTAGACATTCTTTAGTTGTTGTAGCTAATTAGATATTTTTGATGACTATAATAACTAATCAATATAAAATTTATACTAAAGAATAGAATCTTAAGAAAATTATAATTAAAAATTTAAGGAGGAATTTTAAAATGGGAAAGATTATAGGAATAGACTTAGGAACAACAAATTCATGTGTTGCAGTTATGGAAGGTGGAGAAGCAGTAGTTATACCAAATGCTGAAGGTAATAGAACTACGCCATCTGTAGTTGCATTTTCAAAAAATGGAGAAAGATTGGTTGGACAAATTGCTAAACGTCAAGCTGTTACAAACCCAGACAATACAGTTATATCAATAAAAAGAAAAATGGGTACAGATTCAAAAGTAAATATTGAAGGTGATGAATTTTCACCACAAGAGATTTCTGCTATGATTTTACAAAAACTAAAATCAGATGCTGAAAGTTATTTAGGACAAAAAGTTACACAAGCTGTAATAACAGTTCCTGCATATTTTAGTGATTCACAAAGACAAGCAACTAAAGATGCTGGTAAAATAGCAGGTTTAGAGGTTTTAAGAATTATAAATGAGCCTACAGCTGCAGCTTTAGCTTATGGTGTTGATAAAGATAACACAGAACAAAAAATAATGGTTTATGATTTAGGTGGAGGTACATTTGATGTTTCTATCCTAGATATTGGTGATGGTGTATTTGAAGTTTTAGCTACAAGTGGTAATAACAAATTAGGTGGAGATGATTTTGATGAAAGAATTATCAATTACCTTGTTTCAGAATTCAAAAAATCAAATGGTATAGATTTATCTCAAGATAAAAGTGCTATGCAAAGATTAAAAGAAGCTGCTGAAAAAGCTAAAATTGAGTTATCAGGAATGCAACAAACAAATATCAATTTACCATTTATTACAGCTGATAGCACAGGACCAAAACATTTAGATATTACATTAACAAGAGCTAAATTTGAAGAATTAATTGGTGATTTAGTTGAAAGTACAACAGGACCTGTAAATCAAGCTTTAAAAGATGCTGGATTAACAGCAAATGATATTTCTCAAATATTATTAGTTGGAGGTTCTACAAGAGTTCCACTAGTACAAGAAACAGTTAAGAGAATAACAGGTAAAGAACCAAACAAAGGTATAAACCCTGATGAATGTGTTGCAATTGGTGCATCTATTCAAGGTGGTGTATTATCTGGAGATGTTAAAGATTTAGTATTGTTGGATGTAACACCATTATCATTAGGTATTGAAACATATGGTGGTGTATTTACAAAATTAATTGAAAGAAATACAACAATACCAACTAAAAAATCACAAGTATTCTCAACAGCAGCAGATGGTCAAACAAGTGTTGAAGTTCATGTTTTACAAGGTGAAAGAGAAATGGCTGCATATAATAAAACTTTAGGAAGATTTAATTTATCAGGAATCCCTGCTGCCCCAAGAGGTGTACCACAAATTGAGGTTACATTTGATATAGATGCAAATGGTATAGTTCATGTATCTGCAAAAGATATGGCTACAGGAAATAGTCAACAAGTTTCTATTACTGCTAGTACAAATTTATCTGATGAAGATATTGAAAAGGCTGTTAAAGATGCTGAAGCACATGCTGCTGAAGATAAAAAGAGAAAAGATGATATTGAGACTAGAAATAATGCTGAAAGTTTAGTTTATAATTGCCAAAAGACAATTGATGAGTTGGGTGATAAGATTAGTGGTGAAGAAAAGGCTAAAGCTGAGGCAGAGGTTGAGAATGTTAAGAAAGCTTTGGAAGGTTCTGATACTGAAGCTATAAAACAAGCTACAGAGAAGTTGACTAGTGTATTTTTCTCAATTTCAGAAAAATTGTATTCTGCTAATAATGCTAATGCAACAGCTGGTGCTGAAGGAGCTGAGAGTGCTGATGGTGCTCAAGGTGCAGGGCCTAATGTTGATGAGAATGGTAATGTGTATGATGCGGATTACAAAGTAGAAGATGATGATAATAAATAATTTTGGGCTAATTTGATTTTTATAAAAATGACTTTTGGGGTGTGTTGCCGAGAGAAATAAATTAATAAAAATAAAAATTTTTGAAAACGTAATCTCCGGGTCTAACAGTTTCTAAGCATACACCCTTGAGCCTCTCCGA
>CANQKT010000037.1 GCA_947624525.1 uncultured Clostridia bacterium
TATGCTAAAAACGGGCATTTAAACGTGAACCATAAATTTTTCAATGAAAATGGGCAGTTACTATTAAATTCAACGTATGCTGCCGAGAGGAATAAAATAATAAAAAGTAGTTTACAAACTAAAAAAAATATGATAAAATATCAACTAGTAACTTTAAATCAAATATTATATAATCTTATTTGGAATAAAAGATTTTTATCTACCAAAAATTTCAAAGAATTTTATAAAATAAAGAAGGTGAATTTAATACATATGTGGATGTGTAGTAAAATTGGAAGATTACTAACATGTTTTATTGCGTCATGTCTTATTTATTTTAGTTTAGCATGTATTTACAATTTTTCTACCAACAAGGTAATTAGTGAAAATGCGGAAAATAAAGACAAAAGTTTACATTTCTTCATTGACAGATGAATTTATAGTTTATATAATTGATTTAAAAAAATGTCAGTATATACGTAAAAACTGTTTTTTGCAAAGGTATTTAGATAAAAATTCATAATGTAAAATTAAAAATAGAAAGTTGGATATGTATGAAGAAAAAAGTAATTTTTGTTTGTATTGTTGTAATTTTTGTAGTTAGTATTATTGTGGTAGGAATTATACATTTTAGAAATAAAGCTGGTGTTGACTATCAGTTAGAAGTTGTAAATGAAATAGATTATATGTTATTTAGTGAAAATAATAAGTATGGTGTTATTAATAAAAAAGGTGAAGTAGTCGTTCAAGCGCTGTATGATGAAATTCAAATTCCAAATCCATCTAAGCCGTTGTTTATTTGTATGTATGGTTATGATATGGAAAAAAACCAGTACAAAATAAAAGTTCTTAATGAAAAATCTGAGCAAATTTTATATCAATATGTTGTTGTAGAAGCTATAAAAATAAATCCCGTAACAAATGAAATTCCTTATGAAAAAAGCGTTTTAAAATATAAACAAAATGATAAGTATGGATTAATCGATTTTCAAGGAAATATAATAGTTAAAGCCAAATATGAAGAAATATCGGGCTTGGATTATAGGGAAGGTTTATTGTTGGTAAAAAAAAGAGGAAAATACGGAGTAATCAATATAAATGGTGCAACAGTTGTAAAGGCTAAGTATGATAAAATAGACTCAGATGGATATTATGAAGAAGGTGCTGATTATAGTAAAGCTGGTTTTATTGTTGGGAAAGGATCTGATAATGATTATAAATATGGGTATATAAATTGCAAAGGAAAGCAAATTCTAGGAAATAAATATAATCAAATAGAGAGAATAACAAATACGAACCAAAATGATGATATTTATCTTGTAGCTTTTGAAAAAGGAAAAGCAGGTCTATATATTAATGGTAAAAACATTATAAAACATAAGTATGAGGATATTATATATGAAGTAAATAATGACTGCTTGATTCTACAAGAAGATTCAAAACAAGGCATTTCTGATTTTAATGGAAAAATAACAATTGACATGCAATATGACAATATATTTGTATCAGGAAAGTATATAAATGCTCAAAAAGATGGACAAGTTGATATATATGATTATAATACGAAGCAAAAGTTGAATTTTGAAAACATTGTTGGACTAAATCAAACTACAAATGATAATTATTCAATTGCAATAACATCAAATGACAAGTATAAAATTCTTGATAATCAGAAAAACGAAATTAGGGAAAATGAATATGATTATTTAGATTATATTTATGGAGATTATTTTATAGCTAGTAGTAATCAAAAATATGGAGTTGTTGATGTAAACGGAAATGAAATAATCGAGTTTAGATATGATTTCATGCAGAAAATAGAAAATACAAAAGTACTACAAGCTTTATTAATTGAAGGAAATATAACTGAATTGATTACAGAAGATCAAGTTTTATCAAGTATGCAAGATTGTGAAATTTATGTAAAAGATAATTACATAGTACAATATTCGGATGCAGATACTCAATATATAGGATTTGATGGAAGTATATTAAAAAATTATGAAGTACTTGAGAAGGAATTATACGCATTTAAGCAAGGTAAAAAGTGGGGATTTGCAAATAAAAATGGTGAAACAATTATAAATATAGATTATGATTTTGTAACAGAGTTTAATGAATATGGATTTGCTGGTATAAAGAAGGATGGTAAATGGGGAGTTATAAATTTAAATGGAGAAATAATAGTTGAGCCGACGTATACCATTAACTTTAATAATCCTAAATTTGTTGGAAAATATTATGAAATTGATTTAGGCTATAATGAGCCATATTATGTTTGTTATGATGTTTAATTTATTATGATATTTAATTAAATAAAAGGTTTATAGGTAAAACCACTATAAAAACCTAAATATATTTTATAGGGAGATTATTTAATGTATAAACAATTAGGAATAAGCGAAGAAATAGCTGAATTATCAAAAAAAGTAGAAAAAGATGTAGAAGAGGAATTTAAAAAAATAGACGAAATTTGTGAATACAATACTGCTAAAGTATTGCATGCATTCCAAAAATATAAAATATCTGATATACATTTTGGTAGTACAACTGGATATGGATATGGAGATATAGGAAGAGATACAGCAGAAAAAGTATTTGCAGAAGTATTAGAAGCAGAAGATTGTCTTGTAAGAAACCAGTTTATATCTGGTAGTCATGCCTTAACCGTAGCATTATTTGCTTTTCTAAGACCAGGTGATACGATGCTAAGTATTAGTGGTAAACCATATGATACTCTTGATAAGGTTATTGGTATAGAAGAAAATAAAAGTTCACTAAAATCATTTGGTGTTAAATATGAACAAATAGACATGACAGATAATGACTTTGATTATGATAAGATTAAAGCACGAATATTACAGGGAAACATAAAACTTATTGAAATACAGCGTTCAAGAGGATATGCAACTAGGAAAAGTATAACATTAGATAAACTAGAAAAAGTTATCAAATTAATAAAAGAAAATAACAAAGATATAATAATAATGGTTGATAATTGTTATGGAGAATTTGTTGAAAAATACGAACCAACAGCAATTGGTGCAGATATTATTGTAGGTTCTCTTATAAAAAATCTAGGGGGAGGAATTGCAACTAATGGAGCATATATAGCAGGAAAAGCTGATTTAGTTGAACTTGCAGCAGAGAGATTAACGGTTCCAGGTCAAGGAAAGGAAGTTGGTCCAAGTCAAGGAGCAAATAGAAACATATTACAAGGTTTATTTATGGCACCAAGTGTTGTAAGAAGTAGTTTAAAAACAGCAGTTTTTGCTAGTAAAATTTTAGAAGACTTAGGATATAATCCAGTTCCTAAATATAATGAAAGACGATCTGATATCGTTCAAACTATAGAATTTGGTAGTGCAGAAAAAGTAATAAAATATTGTCAAGGAATACAAATGGGCTCACCAATTGATTCTAATTCTGTGCCTGAACCATGGGATATGCCTGGGTACACAGATAAGGTAATAATGGCAGCAGGAGCGTTTACTCAAGGTTCATCTATAGAGTTGTCATGTGATGCGCCTATTCGTCCTCCTTATATAGCATTTATGCAGGGTGGATTGACATATGAATATGGTAAGCTTGGTGTTATGAGAGCTGTAACAAATCTAATCTAGATATATATTTTATAAAGGCAAGAATAATAATTAAAATGTGATAATTATAAAGTATGATAAGTAACCATAAAAATAGGTTATAAGTCCTAATAAAACTTAAATATTTTAGATAGGGAAAAGATAGAATTGAAAGTTGTAATTATAGGAGGAGGTCCTGCAGGCATGATGGCAGGCATTTCTTCTGCAAGAAATGGTAATGAAGTTGTTATTTTAGAAAAAATGAATATGCCTGGTAGAAAACTATTAATTACTGGTAAAGGTAGATGCAATATAACTAGTAGTTTAGATATATCAGAATTTATTCAAAATACACCAGGAAATGGTAGATTTTTGTATAGTTGTTTTGAAAGATTCACAAATAAAGATATAATAGATTTACTTGAAAAACATAATGTAAAAGTAAAAGAGGAAAGAGGTAATAGAATCTTTCCTGTTAGTGATAAATCTATGGATGTATTGAATGCATTTATGGAAGAATTAAAATCTTTGAAAGTAAAGATTATAACAAATGCAAAAGTTGAGAAAATCCTAACACAAAACCTGAAAAATGAGTTAGAGAAAACAGGAAAAAAGGTAATTGGTGTGGGTTATGTGAAAGATGGGAAGAAAATAGTTGAAAAAGCAGAAAAAGTAATTTTAGCAACGGGTGGAAATAGTTATCAAGCAACTGGTTCAACAGGTGATGGATATAAAATTGCCAAAGAATTAGGACATACTATAACTAAAATTATACCATCCTTAGTACCAATGGTAGCAAATAATTTTAAAGAGATTGAAAAGGATAATGAAATTGTTTATAACAGTAAATATGTAAATTCACTAAATTTATGTAAAGACTTGCAAGGACTTAGTTTAAGAAATGTTCAAATTAAATTTGAGGATATAGAGAAAAATAAAATTATATACGACGATTTTGGAGAAATGCTATTCACACATTTTGGTGTATCAGGTCCAACGATATTAAGTGGTACAGCTCATTTATTAAGATATAAAAATATAGAAGAATTGCTAAAAAACGGGAAAATTATTTTAAAAATTGATTTAAAGCCAGCATTAAAAGAGGAAAAATTAGATTTACGAATATTAAGAGATTTTGAAAAAGATAAAAATAAATATTTTAAAAATAGTTTAAATGAATTATTGCCACAAAAATTAATTAATCCAGTCATACAATTATCAGGAATTCATGAAAATAAAAAGGTAAATGAAATAACAAAAATAGAAAGACTAAGGCTAGTAAAAATTTTAAAAAATTTTTCTATAGTTGTTACAAATTTTAGACCTATAAATGAAGCAATAATTACATCTGGGGGGGTTAATACAAAAGAGATTAATCCTAAAACAATGGAATCTAAGTTAGTGCAAGGACTATATTTTGCTGGTGAAATAATAGATGTGGATGCCTATACAGGTGGTTTTAACTTACAAATTGCATATTCTACTGGATACGTGGCTGGAGAATAGTTTTTAGGAATGAAAGAAAACAAATTTTATATTTGAGGAGAAAATATATGTTTTTAACAATTCAGGAAGAAAGATTAGAAGAAGAAATTGTAGAAAAGAAATCTAGATTTATTGGAACTTTATTATATGTTACAAATGAAGAAGAAGCACAGGAAATAATAAAAAACATAAAAAAACAATATCATGATGCTAGACATAACTGTTTTGCATATAGAATTATGACCGAAAATGGTGTAATAGAAAGATTTTGTGATGACGGAGAACCAAGTGGGACAGCAGGTGGACCAATGCTAAATATTTTGGCTAAAAACAATTTATGTAATGTTTTAATAGTAGTAACTAGATATTTTGGTGGTATTTTACTTGGAACAGGAGGTCTTGTAAGAGCATATTCAGATACTACAACTAAAGTTATAAATACTGCTAGTATGGCAAATGAAACTATGGGGATGGAAGTAGAAATTGAGATCGATTATGCACAATTAGAAATGCTTAAATATTATTGTAAAAAAAATAATATTAATATTGTAAATATTGTATATGAAAAAAATATAAAGTGTTATTTAGAACTTACAGAGATGGAGTTAGAAATACTTTTAGATAAGAATAAAAATAACTGTAATGTTTTGGGATATAATATTATCAAAAAGAAAAATATAAGAAAAAATGTGATGTAATAAAAACACAAGAACTGGAAAAAAATTACAATTTATGGAAAAAATTTCCAAAAAGTATTGCAAAATTTTTAAAGTAATACTATAATTGTAATTGTAAAATTTTTCCAATTTTACAAAAATTTTAAACGGGAGGATGAAAAAGGTGGATAAAAAAATAACAGTATTAATAGCAGATGATAATCATGATTTTGCTATGACATTATTAGGTTATTTAAAAGAAGAAGAAGATTTGGAAGTAGTAGGTGTAGCAAAAGACGGAAAAGAAGCATCTGAATTAATATCAATTACTAAACCAGATATAGCAATATTAGATGTTATAATGCCACATTTAGACGGACTAGGAGTATTAGAAAAAGTAAATGAATCACAAATGGAAAAGAAACCAATATGTATAATGTTATCAGCAGTAGGGCAAGAGAAAATAACACAAAAAGCAATAGAATTAGGAGCACAATATTACATAATTAAACCATTCGAAATAAATGTATTAATAAAAAGAATAAAAGAAATAAAAGCATTTCAACCAATGGGAAACAGAGTAAGTTTTATGAGTAAAGAAATTAGAGCACCTTATATAGAGATACAACAAGAAAAAAAGAATTCATCAGATAATTTAGAGGCGTTAGTAACAAACATAATTCATGAAGTTGGAGTACCTGCTCATATTAAAGGGTATCAATATTTAAGAGAAGCTATAATGATGGTTGTAAATGATATTGATGTAATTAATCAAATTACAAAACAATTATACCCAGAAATAGCTAATAAATACCACACAACACCAAGTCGTGTTGAACGTGCAATTCGCCACGCAATAGAAGTTGCATGGGCACGTGGACAAATCGACACAGTCGAAAGCATTTTCGGATATACAGTTTCAACATCTAAGGGAAAGCCTACTAATAGTGAATTTATAGCGATGATAGCTGATAAGCTAAGATTAGAAATGAAGACAGCTTAAAAATTAGGAATACGTTACAATAAACTTAAGAACTTTATTGGTTAGAAAAACCTCAATATATTTATTGAAAATAATAAATATATTAGGTTTATTTTTTATGTCCCACAAACCTAAAAAATACAAGAATAAAAAACAGAAAAACAGCATACTCTACAATAATAAGTTACAAAATGTGGAGGAATTATGTATAGCAATAATATAAAATACAAAAGATTTGTATGGGAATTTAATAATATTATTAATTTAAATAACCAAAAGAGAAATATAGTTTTTCTATGTCTTGGAACAAGTATAATAACAGGAGATTCCTTTGGCCCAATTGTAGGAACAAAGTTAAAGAAGACACTAGGTAAAAGTGGTAATATAAAAATAATAGGTGACTTGAAAGAGGAAATGACATACAATAAAATACATGAAAATATAGAATATATAAAAGAGAAATACTCAAATAGTCTAATAATAGTATTAGATGCAGCTTTGTCGGATAAACGTGATGTTGGAAAAATATTTATTCAAAATAGAGGTTTAAAGTATGCAGAATCTTTACACAAGAAAAACAAATTTATTGGAAATATTAGCATAAAAGCCGTTGTTGGCGAAAATATGAATAATAACATGCAAAATTTTAAAACTCTAAAAAATGTTTCATTTGATAATATGGAATCAATGTGTAATATCGTTTCAAAAGGTATAATAGAAGTAATGAATAAAAAAGAAAATAATGGAAAAAATATCTATAAATAGTTAATAAGAATTTAAAAGAAAGGGGCATATAGTTATTTAATAAAATGAAAGAAATTTAAGATACATACCAAAATTTCTTTCATTAAATAAACTATATAAATAAAATTTATGGATATTAATAAAATGAGAAACATTGTCATCTTAAAAAATTTACCTTCTAATCTTGTTGAGGAAGCTTTTGTTATATTGAAGAAAAATCAAAGGATAAAAAAACTTGAATATGCAGATAACAAGTCTGATAATTTTTCAGATGAAGATAATAGAGAGAACGAAGATGAGTATGTTGTAAAAGAAGCGGAATTATTAATATCAAATTATATAAGCAAATTAGAAAATGAAGATATTACTGGAAAAAGAACAGAACGTGATTTAACTAGAAAATACAATAGAATCAAAAGAATTGCAATAGTGTTGGGAAGCCTTTTGTCAATAAGTTGTCTATATATTTTAAAAGTTGCATAAAAATTATAATGCAACATATAAATTAAAAAGACAAGTATGATATAGTTCATACTTGTCTTTTTACATAATAGATAAACTGTCATAAAAGATATATATTAACTTGGAAGGACAAAAAGTATGTCGAAAATATTATGTTCCATTAAGCTAAAAGGAGATGATTACATATGGAAAGAGCTATTTCCCCAGAGGAAAGAATAAGAAGGGCAGAAGAGATATATTATAGAAGAAAGTCACAAGGGATAAGGGTTTCATCAAGTTCAGTAAATGTTGGAAATGGTAACAAGGTCTCATTAGGAAAGAAAATGATTATACAAATATTAATATGTGTTGTAATATATACTGCATTTCTGGTGCTGAAAGGGTATAATAATGTTTTTAGTGAAAATGTAATTAATCAAACAAAAAGTATATTAAGTTATGATATAAATTTTGAAAAATTGTACATTCAGTGTGTGGAATATTTTAATAGTAATTTTAATAGTATTATAAAAAAGGAAAATGATACACAAAATGAAGTAGTAGATGGAAATTCACAAGATGTAGATAATAATAATGAAAATGAAATAGAACAAAATACTGAAAATCAAGAAAATTCACAACAAAATGGAAGTGAACAAAGTTCTGAGAATTCTCAACAAGATGAAACGATGCAAAATGAAAACGAACAAGGTCAAAGTGAAAATAGTGAGAACCAAATAGATAAAAATTCACAAAATACAGATGATAATTCTCAAAGTGAAATAAATGATGGGACACAAAAGGCTAAACTTGATGCGGAAAATGAGGAACAGATGAATGAAGATGCCGAATATGTAAAGCAGAATGTTAATTTAGTAAATCCTATACAAGGAACGGTAACATCAAGATTTGGTAACAGAGATGAAACGGAAATAATATCAGCATTTCACCAAGGTATAGATATAGCTGCAGTAACAGGAACTGCCATACACTCTGCTATGGATGGAACTGTTGTTGCGGCAAAGTATGTTGATGGATATGGTAATCATGTAAAAATTCAAAATGGAGAGATATTAACAGTATATGCTCATTGTAGTGAATTGGAAGTAAAAATAGGCGATTATGTTAGCCAAAATCAAGAAGTTGCAAAAGTGGGAGCAACTGGTGATGTAACAGGACCACATTTACATTTTGAAGTTAGAAGAGATGGGAGGTATATTAATCCTGAATTAATATTAAAGTTTTAATAAGAGCTAGCCATTTGAAGTAAGCTAGTCAATTAGAGTTCTCTATAAAAGTTGAGTTTTAGAAAAGAAAATTTTAAAGAAAGGATCTTACATGTAATGCAAATAAGAATAAATTTAAAAATATTTATTTTTATAATAATTTTTTACTTCACACGACAAATAGAAATATATGGAATATTAATGCTATTTGCCTTTTTTCATGAATTAGGGCATTTGTTTGCTGGGATTCTTTTAGGATTTAAACCTCAATCATTAACAATTAATCCATTAGGGTTATCTATAAATTTTAGAATAAAAGAAGATGATTATAATAAAAAAATAAAAAACGGAAATGTATTAGCATTAAAAAAACTTATAATAGCAGCTAGTGGACCGATTACAAATTTCCTATTGGTTATTATTTTTTCAATATTTGAAATAAGTTTTTTTAATATTTCTAAAGAGTTATTAATTTACTCGAATTTACTAATAGGATTGTTTAATATGATTCCAATATATCCATTGGATGGTGGAAGAATTTTAAAAAATATTTTACATATTGTTACAGGGTTGAAGGATACATATCATTATGTAAATTTTATTTCTAATGTTAGTGTGGTAATTTTGACAGTTTTTTCTAGCATAATTATTTTGTATTTAAAAAATATTGCAATTCTGTTTATTATTGGATATTTGTGGTATTTGGTCATAATGGAAAATAGAATGTATGCCCAAAAAGTGAGAATGTATGAGGTTATACATAAGTATTATTAATAATAAAAGCGTCATATATAATGACGCTAAAAATTAATCAACATTACTGTGCTCTTTTTCTAATTCAGAATTATGCTCGTTTTCCGTTTTAGAATTATGTTCTTTTTCTAATTCAGAAGTACAATGTGGACACCTTGTGGCTTTATATGAAATTTCTGTATAGCAGAAAGGACATAATTTTGTTTCTGGTTCTTTCTCTTCTTCAACTTTTCCTGATTTATGTCTTTTACCAACAGGAACTTTAGCTGATAATTTCTCTAGTTGTTCTTTACTTTTTCTATTTGCTGCGTTAACTAATTTAATCATTAAGAATAAGATGAAAGCAACTATTAAAAAGTTGATAACTGCAGTGATAAATGAACCATAATCTAAGGCTTGGTCATTCCATAGTGGGATAGTTCCTTTTACATCAGCGCCACCGATTAGGCCTAGTAGTGGTTTTATGAAGGAATCTGTAAATGCAGTAACTATGTCGGCGAAGGCACCTCCGATTATGACACCAATTGCTAGATCCATTACATTACCTTTTGAGATAAATTCTTTGAATTCTTTGAACATAAAATTTCCTCCTTATAAGTTTTCGTATAGTTTAAATATACAGCAAAATGCGGAATTTGTCAAATTGTGGGGGAGGTTTTTTTAGGGGGCCGTCCAATTTACTAATTATGTAACACCATTAAATATATTAACATTCCGTTCGTTTGCTGGCGTGGGGATTTGGGAGGAATACGTTGGGTGGGGGCGCCAAACTGCGCACTCCACTTCATGTTAATATATTTAATGGTGTTACATAATTAGTAAATTGGACTACTCTACTGTTGGGGGTGGAGAGTAAATAAGAAGAAAAAATGTTAATAAAAGTGTGATTGGTAGAATAAATATTAATTATGAGTAAGTTTATTATTTTGTTTATAATTTTTAGAATGATGTATATGAATCAAGATATTGGAAAGTTAAATATTGATACAAATAGTAATGGGATTGAGGTATTTAATAATCAAGAAGAAAACGTGTTTACTTCAGAGCCAATACCTAATAATGTATATGAAAAAATGCTGGGAAAATCTATTCCTATGGAGTACAAAGATGGGGTAAATATAGACGAATTGAGATATTTGAAAATAACATATTGGGGATTTGATAGTAAAACTCATGTTGGAGAAATGATAGTAAATTCTAGTGTTGCACGAGAGGTTTTAGATATTTTTAAGGAGTTATATGAAATAAAATATCCAATAGAAAAAATTAAGTTAATAGATGAGTATAATGCTAATGATGAATTGTCTATGTCAGATAATAATACCTCTAGCTTTTGTTATAGAGTGGTTTCAGGCACTAATAATTTATCTAACCATGCAAAACGGTGTAGCAATAGATATTAATCCATTATATAATCCTTATGTAGTAAATGGAACAGTAAGTCCAGTGTCTGCTAAATTATATGTTGATAGAAATTTAAATTTGGAACATCAAATAAATAGAAATGATGATATATATAGGATTTTTGCTAAATATGGTTGGGATTGGGGAGGAGATTGGAGTAATAAAAAAGATTATCAACATTTTGAGAAAACAAAATGAATTTGTCAATGGGTGTCAATGTGGACGGAGATTGTTGTCAATGTGGACTGTCAATGGGGACGGAGATTGTTGTCAATGGGGACGGAGATTTTTGACACAATAAATAAAAAGGTGTGTCAAAAATCTCCGTCCCCATTGACAACAATCTCCGTCCCCATTGACAGTCCACATTGACAACAATTTTAAAAGAAAAAAATAAAAGAAGTATTGTAATAAAATCAACCTTATGATATGATTTCATCAAGGTTTAGTGTGGCTAACTAAAGATAAAATTAAAACACAGATAACAAAAGAAAGGGGAGATTAAATAATGAAAAAAGTGCTAAGATTTATGATTGTCATTAGCATTTTATTTTCTTTATTGGCTGGGAATATCTCGGCGATTGCTGTTAATGTTGAAAATGATAATGCATTAGAAAGTACAAGCAGTAAAGAAGATGAAAATGCAAATAACAATGAAAAGGATACAGCAACAGATGATACTAATGAAAGTGAACCAAAAGATGATGCTAATGAAAGTGAACCAACAGATAATTCTAATGGTAGTGTAACAACAGATTCAAGTGATAATTCAAACCAAAGTACAGATCAAGAAAATTCAGGTGAAGGCAATGATGACAAAGTATCTGAAGAGACAAGCTCTGGCAATGAAGATAATAATGAGTCTGATGAAGTGAGTTCAAAATCAACAAGTAGTTCAACTAATGAAACAGAAAATAATAATTATACTAATAAAGGTACAAGAAACATAAGTACACAAGAAAATGAAAACTTAAATCAAATAAGTAATTCTATAGAAGAACCTGAAATAAAAACTGGAAAACTCTTTATTAATATAGATTTAAGATTACCACAGAGTCAACCAGATTTAAATGTTAGCCTAAACAAACAAAATACTTCTGATTATGAAAAAATTACAGAAAATTCATATGATGGTGAAAAAGCATATTATACATATGATAATCTAAATCCAGGAATATATATTCTATCTATAAGTGGAAATGGATATCAAAAATTCACCCAAAATATTGAAATAAGGGAAAATATGACATCAGAACTAAGCCTTATTAATGGACATGATAGTGATAATTTATCAATAGTGGAATCAAAGCAAGTTGGTGTGATTGGAATTGGAGATATTTATCCAAATGGTCAGCCAGATGGAGTAATAAATTCAAATGATGAAATAGAAATGGTCAACCAAATTGAAAGTGGAAAATATAATTCTAATTATGATTTAAATCAAGATGGAAGAGTAGATATTATAGACTTATCTTATATTTCAATAAATAAAGATAAGGGATATACAGGAGGTAAAGTTTCGTATATAGCAAATATAGATTTAGCTGAAACTAAAATAACATCTGATATAGGTGTTGTAGAAGAAACAAATGGTACATTAGAAGATTTATTAAAGAATAATGAAAAATATGTAACTTTGAAACCAACACAGGGAGAAATTTCATCTGTAAATCCTGTAGAAATTACTTTAGATTTAGGGGAAAATAATGCTCCTTCAGAAGCTATTACAATTGCTCCATCTGCAAATTCTGAAAATAATATAGAAAGTGGTACAGTTACAGTTGAAACTGTTGATGGAGATATAATAGAAGCTAAAGTAGCAAAGAATACTGTAGATGCTATAAAAAATAATTTAGCAACTATAAATAGTGAAAATGCTATGGCAAATAGTAATAAACCATTATATAAAGTTGCTACATTAGGTAATACACCAATTGCATTAAAAGCAGAAACTACAAAACCCGAAAAAAATGCATTGGTTACTATAGATAATGATGGTACTATTGTAATAAATTTAGGAAATAAAGTTGCAGTAAAGAAAGTTACAATAAAAGTAACAGGAACTAAAAGTAACAAATTAGCAGATATATCAAAAGTAGAATTTTTGAATGGAATGGATGATAGAATTCCAGCACCACAACTAGATATTCCTACAAATGTTACAGGAATTCCAGGTAGTGAGCAATTTACTGTATCATGGGATAGCATGAAAAATGTAACAGGTTATGAAGTATCTATTACATCTAATGGAATAACAGAGCATATTATTGCAGAAGGTCATACTGTAACAATAGAAAGTTTCAATAATGATAAGATTGTAAATTATACAGAATATGAAGTAAAAGTTCAATCTATAAATGGTGAGTGGAAGAGTGGATATAGTAGAACAATTAAAGTAACACCAAAACCAGATAATAGACCAGAACCACCAGATAATTTGAAACTTACAGGTGGTAATAAAGAAATTTCTGCTACATGGAAAAATATGAAAAGCACACAATCATATAATGTATATTATAGATTATATGAGACAGGTGATTATATAAAGGTCGCAGAAAATATTACAACAAATAGCTATACAATCACTGGTTTAGCTGAAAAAGAGAAATATCAAGTATATGTAACAGGTGTTAATGAATTAGGAGAAAGTAAGCCATCTATAGTTAGTGTAGCAGAGACGTCAGTTATTGAACCAGCAAAATTACCAAAATATAAATTGATTAATACAGCATCAGAAGTTGGAAAAGTAACAGCTCATATAAAAAATGCAACATTAAATATGTGGAATATGGTGGATAGTCCATTAGATACTGGAAAAACGGCATTAGGTGTTGTAGATAATAATTATCGTTCATATTATCAAGCAGATGATTGGGATGTTGGTGGACATTATACAGGTGAAAAAACACCTACAATAGAATTTGATAATTATTATACAATGAGTTATTTTACAATGGCGCAAATTGAAAATTTGGGTACTATAGAAAAAGCTCATATAACATATTGGGATGAATCAGGAAAGAAACAATTAATTGAAGCATCACAAGTGCTTACAAGAAAAGATGATAATGGAAGAGATTACACTGTTATAAAATTAAATGAACCTATAACTACAAACAAAATTAATATAGGTATTGGTAGAGGTTCATCATATATAAGAAAAATTACTATAGCAGAAATGTGCTTCTATTATGATGATTCACTAGAAAGAGATATCAATGCATTATATGCAGATCAAATGCATGTAACATTAAAAGATAATGTAACAAATAGCACAATAGATGAATTACAAAAAAGATTAGATACACCTGATGAGGTAAGTGGAGAATATAATCCAGAAAAAGAAACACTTCAAAAAGAAATTGATACTGCTAGAGAAATATTAAATAATAATAACTTAAATAAAGCAGTACAAATTGATACAACTGTAACATCTGCAAAAGATGGACATATTACATTTAGAGGTGGATTAAATGCATGGCAACCATTAGGAATTGTTGCACACAGTGGAGAAACTATTACAATTTATGTAGGAAATCCAAACAAAAAAATAGGAGATAATACAAACTTACAATTAATTTCAACTCAATACCATCCAGAAGCAGCATATTGGAAGAGTAATTCTGCTCCAACATTAAAGGTTGGTAAAAATGAAATAACTATTCCAAAAATTGGAAGCTTGGATACAGAAAGTGGAGGTTCTTTGTATATTAATTATACAGGAAATAACCCAAATGAAGTTTATGGCGTTAGAGTAAGTGGTGGTCATGAAATTCCAGTATTAGATTTAACAAAAGTAACTACTGAACAAGATAAAAAGACAGCTGTTAAAACTTATGTTGAAGAATTGGAAAAGGTAGTTCCACAAATTGAAAGCGAACACAATAAGGTTCATAAAGGAAGCGGAAAATCCGAAATAGATCGTAACTATGTTGAAAAAGATTGTATACTTGGTGCAACAGAAATAGTTTTAGATCAAATGATGTATTCTGTATCATCAAAGAGAATACTTGCAGGCTTAGGTGATGGAACAATAGATGAAAAAACAGAAAAATTATATAATTCATTAGTAGCAATGAGTGATATGGTAGATTTATTCTATTCTCATAAAGGATTAACTAAAGATCCTGAAGCAGAAAAAATAAATCAATATCCATCAAGTAGATTAAATATTCGTTATCATAGAATGTTCGCAGGTGCATTTATGTATGCTGGAGGACAACATATTGGTATTGAATGGAATGAAGTTGCGGGATTATCACAAGGAAATCCAATAGTAACAAATGCACAAGGAAAATATGTATCAGGAAATTATTTTGGATGGGGAATTGCCCATGAAATTGGACATATCATAAATGAAAGTGCTTATGTACATGCCGAAGTTACAAATAACTATTTCTCAGTATTAGCACAGGCACAAGATACAAATGAATCAGTAAGATTCCAATATCCAGAAGTATACAAAAAAGTTACATCAGGAACAATTGGAAAAGCTTCAAATGTATTTACTCAATTAGGTTTATATTGGCAATTACACTTAGCTTATGATAAAGGTGGATATAACTTTAAAATGTTCAACACATATCAAGAACAATATAATAACTTAGTATTCTCAAGAATGGATACATATGCAAGAATGTACGCAAGTTTAAGTTCAAAGGATAAACCTGCAGGAGTAAAGGTTGAAGAAGGAAATGCAATTGGATTAGTTTTAGATTCAAATTCAGATAATAATTTAATGAGATTAGCGTGTGCAGCAACTAAGAAAAACTTACTAGAATTCTTCGAAAGATGGGGAATGGTTCCAAATGAACAAACTATAGCATTTGCAGAACAATTTGAAAAAGAAACTAAAGCAATCTACTATATAAATGATGAAGCAAGATCATATCAATTAGCAAAGAAATCTGCAATGGTTTCAGGAACAACAGTAATTGCTTCATTAGAAAAAGAGGATAACAGCAATCAAGTAAAAATCAAATTAGGAAATAATAATCAATCAGCAAACTCAGAAGCAATGTTAGGATATGAAATAATCAGAAGTTATTGGGATAATGATAAAGAAGTTTCAAGACCAGTAGCATTTGTAACTGCTGATAACACAGAATATATAGATACAATTGAAACTGTAAACAATAGAGTATTTACATATAAAGTTATAGGATATGATAAATATCTAAATGAAACTAAAGAATTAGTATTAGATCCAGTAAAAGTATCACATGATGGAAGTCTTGGAAAAGATGATTGGGTAATAGAAACAAACTTAGTTTCTGATGAGGATTCTACACAAGATGCAGATGACAATTCTGGAACACCATGTGAACCAGAAAAGGTAAAAGCAATTTCAAAAATAGCTAATAAAGATTATAGTGATGATTATGAAGGAACAGCTCCAAATAATCAAAATGGAGAAATTATAATATCTTTAGATGAAGTTAAAACTTTAGTTGGACTAAAATATAAAGCTGGTAATGTTAGAGCAATTACAGATTATGAAATTCAAATAAGTACAGATAAATCAAATTGGGAAACAGTAAAAGTAGGTAAATTTAGATTAGATGATAACAAAACACAAACTGTTTACTTTAACAAAGATAATGATGACAGATTATATACATATAGAGCATCATATGTAAAACTTGTAATAACAGATCAAAAAGTAGTTTCTATTGCAGAATTAGATTTACTTGGTGAAACAGGTGATAATGTAGAATTAGTACCTAATGGAATTGGTAAATTAACTTCAAATTTACAATATGGAACTAAAGAGCAAGTTATTCCAGCAGGATCTATTGTATTTACAGGAACTTATAAAGGTAACCCAGCTTATAATGTTGTAAAACTATGGAATGAGAATAATGAAATAGTTGAAGGAAATCAAATAATTTTAGCTGATGAACCTGCTCATGGAGAATTAGGAGAAGTTAGTGAAGGTATATGGATTTATTGGATTGAGCCAACTGATACAGAAGCCTATAATAAGCTTCTAAAATCAGTTAGAGCAGAATTATATCGTGTTGATAATGCTGAAACAAATGAAGGGGAAAGATTAGTAAGTGACACCTTGCGTGTAAGTGTACCAAAGGAATTACCTTCTATCAAACTTGATAATATAAAAACATTAGAATAAACATTAAATTACAAAATTCTGAAAGGAGGACAAAATGAAATATAAGAAATGTATTATAATGGGTATAGTACTTCTAGTTATAGTTATTATTGCTATCATGAGCCAAATATCGGCAAATACTGAGAATAAAGATACTTCTGTTCCACAAGAAAGAACAAGTGTTATACTAGTAAAAGATCAAGAAGATGAACAATTAATTCATGTTCGTCTAGGTATGAAACAAGACGCAAGTGTTGCATCTTTCCAAATCGGATTAGATATAGATGTTACTAATGATGCAAAAGTAGATTTTACATGGAATGATAATTTAAATCAAGGAAAGTTTAGAGATTATAGATATAACAAGCCAAGTAATGATACAACAGATATATTAAAGAAAAGATTAAATTTATATTATGTTGGAACACAAGAATTAAATGTTGGCGAAAATGACGAACTTGATATTGGAACAATCAAAATTACAGAAAATAAGGAAGCAACAATAAAAATATCTCCAAATGCTGAATTTACAACTGTGGCAACAATAGGTCATACATCTACTGAATTAGAAATTAGGGATGAAGATACATTAAGTTATATAATGAATGACGAAAATAAAGGAAATTCTGATGATGATAATACTTCAGGAAATCCAGAAGATTCAGGAGAAACAGGTGATTCAGGAGAAACAGGTGATTCAAGCGAAACAGGAGATTCAGAAGAAACTGGAAATACAGGAACAACAAACAATTCAGGCTCACAAGGAAATCAAGATGATTCAAACAAAGGTAATCAAGATGTAGATAAAAAGGATACGGATAATAAAGGTACTACAGGAGTTTTACCAAATTTATATCCAAACACAGGTATAAAATGGTTAAATAACGTATTATTTACCTTGGAAATATTGTTAATTGTTATGATTGTGTTAATTATTAGATATAAAGTAAAAGTAAGTAGAAGAAGAGCAAGACGTAGAAATATTAGGAAATAGACAATGTGAGAGAAATTTAGGGGCGTTCCTTAAATTTCTCTTTTTTTCCATTCTGAGCATAAAAGAATTAATTAAAATTGGTTTACACTGATAAATAAAGATGTTATAATAAGTTTAAATGATAGGAGGTAATGATTATGCCTAGTAATATAAATATTGTAATAAATGAATTTACCAAAAGGGTAAGAGAACTTTTAGGAGATAGAATAAAAAAAATTATACTTTATGGTTCATATGCAAGAGGAGACTATAATAAAAAATCTGATGTAGATATAATGATTTTAACTGATTTAACATATGAAGAAATTGAAATTTACAGGGATAAAATTTCTGATATAGCATTTGATATTGAACTTGAAAAGGGAATTATAATTTCTCCCGTAATAAAAAATATAGATAAATTTAATGCAAGGGTAAATGTGATACCATTTTATACAAATGTTCAAAAGGAAGGAGTTGCATTATAGTGAATAATGAAACAATTGAAGAGTATGCTAGATATAGATTAGAGAAGGCTAAAGAAACCTTGCACACAGCAGAACTAATTTTGAATAACATTAAAGATTATTCAAGTGCTAACAATAGAGCCTATTATGCAATATTTTATGCAATAAGAGCAGTTCTGGCCTTAGAACAAGTTGATTTTAAAAGACACAAAGATGTAATAGCATATTTTAACCAAAATTATGTGAGCAATGAAATATTTCCAAGAAACATAGGTAGAAAAATAGCTCAAGCTCAAAGAATAAGAGAAGATAGTGATTATGATGATGAGTACAAGCCTTCTTATGAAAAGACTGACCAACAGATAAAAACAGCTAAAGAGTTGATTAGTTTAGTTGAAGAATATATCAATAAAAAATTAGAGAATATGTGATGTTTTAGTTAAAGAGTATTGCAACTAAAACAATGAAAGGATGTGATAATTATGATTAAAAGTAACAGCAAAGTGATTTTGAACTAATATATAATATAAAAAGCTAAATGTTAATTACATATATTTGAGGTTATATATTTTTTGAAAATCACTGAAAAAGAAAATTTAACAAATAAAAAATAAGGAGAACTGAAAATGAAAAAATATATAACAAAAACAAAAGAAAAAAATGTAATTAAAATAAATATGAGAATAATGGGATTATTAAACCTGTTAATGGATTTCAAATTGTATGGAGCATTTGCTATAATTTATTATTCAGAAATATCAAATTCAATGATGTTAGGAATGAGTATATTTAGCATAACAATGATATCTGCTGCCATTTTTGAATTCCCAACAGGTATTATTGCAGATAAAATAGGAAGAAAAAACACAGTGATTATGGGATGCATAAATTCATTGATTTATGCAATCATTTTGGCTTTGACTAACTCATATACTGGTTTAGTTGTAGCTGCAATATTTGAAGGATTAGAAAGAGCATTCTTTAGTGGAAATAACACTGCTTTTATATATGATACATTGAAAGAAAATGACAAAGAAAATGAATATAAACATTATTTAGGAAAAGTAAATTCTATGTATTATGTAGCTGGAATTTTAAGCACAATATTAGGAGCTGTAATATCATATTTCACTTCAATAAAAGTATTAATTGTGTTCTCTGTAGTTCCAAGAATATTTGAAGTAATATTAGCATTTGCTTTGAAAGATGTAAAAAAATATTCAAATGAAGATGAAAATATTTTTGCTCAAGTAAAAAATGTAGTGAAATTAGTAAAAAACAATAAAATACTAAAAAAACAAATAATAGCAGATGGAATTTCTGAGGGAATAGGAGAAGCTACATATCAATTTAGAAGTGAATTTTACAAAATGGTGTGGCCGTTATGGAGTGTTGGAATTCCGGGAATTCTATCTAATGTTGGAGCCTTTATTGGAAGTTGGTTTAGCGGAAAAGTATTGAAAAAATGGGCTAATGAAAAAGTAATAATATTTTCAAACCTATTTAGCATTGCATCAAATTGGCTTAGTTTATTAATGAACAATGTGTTATCTCCATTTGTAATGATCACAAATTCAGTATTTCCAACAGATGTAGCTACAAGTGATATATCTCAAAGTTTATATAAAGATGAATATAGAAGTAGTATGGGCTCATTAAAATCTCTTGTAGCAAGTGTGTTATATGCCATCTTTGCAATTTTAGTAGGCTTTATTGCTGATTGGAAAGGTGCTGTAGTAGCTTTATTTTTAGCTCAGATATTGAAATTTATTGTTGTGGGCTTATATGGTAAAATTTATGTAATGAGAAAAAATGATAAAATTTCTAAAAAAGTGTTGGCATAGTTTATAGAGGAGGAATTTTCTTGTTAAGAGTAAATAATATATCAAAATCTTATAAAGGTAAAACTATTTTAAATCAAATTGGGTTTACATTAAATTCCGGAGAAAAAATAGGTTTAGTAGGTTGCAATGGAGTAGGAAAGTCAACATTAATGAGAATTATTTCTGGTATTGAAAAGGCTGATGAAGGAACAATTGAAATAGACAATCCAGAATTTGTGGGATATCTAAGGCAAGAATTCAAGATTAATGAAGAGAATGAGACAATAGTTTCATTTCTAAAAAAGGAAATTGGTATAGATGATATAGAAGCAGATTTAAAAACACTGGAAGAAACAATGGGGGAAGACACAGAAAAAATAGAAAAATACTGCGAATTACAGGAAAAATATTATTTATTAGATGGTTATAATTTTGATTATAAATTAGACACAATTTTGAATGGCTTAGGTTTGAGAAAAGAATTTAAGGATAGAAGAATAAGCGAATTAAGTGGTGGTCAAAAAAATAAAGTAATGCTTGCACTAGTATTATTAAAAGGTGCGGAATTAATTTTATTAGATGAACCGACTAACAATTTGGATTTAAAATCAATTGAATGGTTAGAAGAATATCTAAGTACACTAGATATTCCATGTTTGATAGTATCACATGATAGGAGATTTTTAAATAAAGTAACTACTAAAACTATTGAGATTGATGAATTTGAAAGAACATGTAAAGAATATCCTGGAAATTATTTAGAATATGTGGAATTTAAGAAAAAAGAAGAAGAAAAACAATTAGAATTATATAGCAGTCAACAAGAGCAAATAAAAGATTTGCAAGATAGTATAAAACAGAAAAAGGATTGGGCAGCTAAAGGCAGAAAACAAGGAGTAAAGGATAATGATAAATATACCAGAGGTTATGAAAGAGATAGGTCTAGTGGATTAGCTAGTAAGGCAAAACAAATAGAAAAGCAAATTCAACAAATGGACAAAATTGAGAGACCTAAAACAAGAAATAAATTGCAAATTAAAATTAATACTTCAAAAATGAAAGGATCTACAAATATCTCTTTTAAAGATTTAGTTTGTGGATATGAAAAAGGTTTTCAAACTGAACCTGTTTCTTTAGATTGTCATTTTGGTCAAAAAATAATCATAATTGGTGATAATGGTTCAGGAAAAACAACTTTTTTAAAAACATTGATGAAAGAACAAAAACCAATTTCAGGGAATGTTGATATTGGAAGTGCATTGAAAATAGGATATATTGCGCAAGATACTAAGGAAAATACAGATTTAACAATTGATGAATATATAAAAAAATCAATAGATTATGAAAATTTACAAGACAAGTCAATGATATATACAGTCATGAAACAATTTAATTTTGCATATGAAGATAAGGATAAAAAATATTCTGAATTAAGTCCTGGTGAAAGAACAAGAATTCATCTAGCAATATTCTCATTATTGGATATAAACACACTAATTTTAGATGAACCCACAAATCATCTTGATATAGAAGCATTAGAAGCATTAGAGGAAGTTCTAGAAAATTTTGAAGGAACTGTAATTGCAATTAGTCATGATAGAGAGTTTATAGAAAAAGTTTGTCCAGATAGAATTTTAGAAATGGTTGAATGTAAATTTAGAGAAATAAGAGTGGAAAATATAGAAAAAAGAAAAACGGAAAAAAAATGAACAATAGATCAATTGAATAGTAAAAAATAAAATATGTAGATGATGAAGAACAAAAAATTTCATAAACCTTCTAAAATAAGCATAAAATTAAATAGCTTATTTTAGGAGGTTTGTTTATGTTTTTAGTATTTAATAAACAGAAAATATATTCTTATTTAGTAGCACTAAGTACAGTGATTGCATTATTTATTTTTGCAGCTACATTTACAAGTAAGTCAGGGGAGATAGTAGAAACAATGTCTCAAGCAAAGCTAGTACCAATTTATAATGTTGAAACAGAAGAACCCAAGGTAGCATTTACAATGAATTGTGCATGGAATGCAGACGATATAGATTCAATATTAGCAACACTTGAAAAACATAAAACTCACATAACGTTTTTTATGGTAGGAGACTGGGTAGATAAATATCCAGAAGCGGTAAAGAAAATATCGGATGCAGGGCATGAAATAGCAAATCATTCAGATGGTCATAAGCACGTGAATAATTTAAGTTTAGAAGATAATGAAAAAGAAATCGTAAATTGTTCTGAAAAGATCAAGAAAATAACAGGAAAATCAACAACATTATATAGAGGCCCATATGGGGAATATAATAATACTGTGATTCAAGCGGCCGAAAATCAAAATCATGTAAGTATTCAGTGGTCTTTGGATACGTTAGACTACAAGAACCTTACAGGGGATCAAATGTGGGAAAGACTTAATGATAAAATAAAAAGTGGGGATATAATATTATCACATAATGGGACAGAACATACAGCGGATAGTTTGGATAAATTATTAACAAACATTGAAGAAAAAGGGTTAAAAGTTGTTACAGTTTCAGATTTAATTTATAGTGATAACTATGAGATTGACAGTAATGGAACGCAAAAACAAAAATAATTGCCTAATTTGAGAGAAATAATTGCAGAATTAGGGATGGGTTCCTATTGTACAAAATGCACAACAAGGATGCAACTCCAATTGTGCATAATTTGAAAAAATTGCGATATACTAATCAAAAGGAGAATGAAACAAAATGGTATTTATTGGTATTGTTACAGATTCCAAAAGTGAAAGAGATATTGAAAAATTGTTATCATATAATAAATTTTTAACTGAAAATAATGTAATATTTATAAAAAATAAGAATATAGATAATATAAAGAATGTTCATTTTGATACAGTAATAATAAATAGTGAATTTGAAAAAGTCGATGAATTAAATAAAATATTACAAAATGCAAAAAATGTAATTATAAATATGGATATAAACGCAAAGTATGAGGATTTAAATATTACAAACTCAAACTTGATAACATACGGTTTTAATTCAAAATCAAGTATTACAATATCAAGTGTAACAGATGATGATGTATTAATTTGTGTACAAAGAAATATATATAATAATTATGGAGAAATAGAATTGCAAGAAATAAAATTAGATAACAGTGAGAATTATAGTATATACGATTTAATTATAGTTGTAGTGTTATTTTTAATGTATCTTCCAAATTATGAAGAAATTAACATAAATGGTATAAAATAAAAAATATTGAAAAAATTAACTTCTTATGTAGACAAAAACAAAAAAAAGGTGTATAATATTAAATATGATATAAAGAATTTGTACATTATGATTAAAAATTAATAAACAAATAAGGGGAGGAAATAAACTTGAATACAAATTATTTAGAAAATAACCACTTAGTTTTAGTGGGAAAGGTAACAAGCGATAAAAGGCTTAGCCATGAAATTTATGGAGAAAAATTTTACATATTTGATTTAGCAGTTCCACGTTTAAGCGGAAATGCAGACATTATTCCAATAACTGTATCTGAAAGATTACTTTCAATTAATGCTTTAAATATTGATTCAAAAATTACTGTAGAAGGACAATTTAGATCTTACAACAGTTATGAAAATGAAAAGAACAGATTAGTACTTACAGTTTTTGCGAAAGATATAAAATTCATGGAAAATCAAGAAGAAATTGAAGTTAGTAAAGATATGATTTCTAACGAAGTAACCCTAAATGGTTATATATGCAAAAAACCAATTTACAGACAAACACCATTTGGAAGAGAAATTTCAGACTTATTATTAGCAGTAAATAGAGCATATAACAAATCAGATTACATACCATGTATAGCATGGGGAAGAAATGCTAGATTTTGTGAGAATATTCCAGTAGGAACAGAAGTTAAAATAGTAGGTAGGGTTCAATCTAGAACATACGAAAAAAAGTATGATGATGGAAGAGTTGAAACAAAAGTAGCATATGAAGTGTCTGTTTCAAGTCTAGAGGTTGTAGATCAAAATGACAATTCAAATGAAAGTGTAGAAACAGTTGAACAAGCAATGTAATCTAATTCAGTAGATAAATATATAGTAAATTCTTAATAACAAATATCCAGTCTTGACGTAGTTTCAGACTGGATATTTGTTATTTTTTCTTTTCTTTTGGTATAATAATCTTATTTTTATCAGTTTTATTTTTTGGCTTTTCTACATCTAAATGTGTGCTAACAGGTGAAATTCCTAAGTTGCCTTTACCTTTTACTATTTCTAATTTTTGTTTTTTTTCACTTGACATATTATCGTACTCCTTTTTTCTTTTCTTTATAATAACATATTGGGGGAAATTGTTCAAGATAAATGTTTAATAAAATTTTTATAGTTAAGGTGTGTAAGAAATGTTCCAGAAATTTTCTTACATATCTGAATGAAACTTGACAGCAAAATTAAAAAATGGTTTAATAGAGCATAGGTGAAAAGGAGAGATTATATATGGATTATAGGAAACAACAAGGTATAATTGAATCAATTTTGTTTGCGGCAGGAAGACAGGTTGAAGTTAGGGAGTTGATGTCTGCAACTGAATTAGGACAGGATGAAATTAATTCAATTATGGAAATTATGAAGAATGAATATAGTAATGAAAATAGGGGAATTGATATTATAAAGGTAAATGATGCGTATCAATTGTGTGCTAAAAAGGAAAATTATGAGTATATATATCCAATTTTTGATAAAAGAAATAAGCCAAATTTATCACCGGCAGCATTAGAAGTTATTTCAATTATTGCATATAATCCTAAAATAACAAGAGCCGAAATTGAAGCAATTCGTGGTGTAGGCTCTGATGGAAGTATATATAAATTATTAGAATATGAATTAATACAAGAGGCAGGTAGATTAGATGCACCAGGAAGACCTACTATGTATGAAACCACTCCAAAATTCTTAAAAATGTTTGGTTTAAGTAATTTAGATGAATTGCCTGAATTGCCTAGATATAAATTGGATGAAAATCAGCAAATTGTTATAGATGAGTATATTGATGGTCAGGAAAATTCTACAAATCGTGAAGTCGAAGAAAATACTTCAATTGAGAAGCCTGAAGTTATAGATGAAAATGCAAATAATTAAAATACATGATATGCTTTTTAACTTTCAATAAAAATTTAGTTGTAGTCCTAGTTTAAGTTTATTTTACATCTTAGACTAGGACTTTATTTAGTTTTTTTTCTTGAAGTATGCGCAATCGTTGTTACTATTGAGAGATTGACGTATAGTGTTACTTAATGTACATTTTCCATCCTTTTGATGAATACAATTAGATGAACAATTAATAGTTGTCAATTTTATCACCTCTAACATCATTAGTGTGTTCAGATTTTGTAAATTTATGTATTTGGCTATTTTACCAATTGTGAGACATAAACTATAACACCCAAATTTACGTTAATAATAAAATTTACAAAAAGTCTTGATTTTTTTTCTGATGTATGTTAATATTATAAATAGTCAATTTAATTAAGACATATAGGAGGTGCAATAAAAATGGCAAATTGTGCAATATGTAATAAAACAAAAAATTGGGGAAATAAGCTAAGCATTGCTCGTTCACATGTAAGTAGAAGAAGTTCTAGAACATTTTCACCAAACTTAAGAACAGTAAAAGCTGAAATAGATGGTGAAGTAAAAAGAATACATGTATGTGCAAAATGTTTACGTTCAGGTAAAGTAAAAAGAGCATAATTTTTTTAAATTAATAAAACATGATTCCAAATATCAGAATCATGTTTTATTTTTTGCAAAAATATGTAGTTTAATTTTTAATACCAAAAATAAACTTAACTATTCCTCTCAAGCATTTAGGAACTTTTTTTACAACAATAGTCATTTCTCAACACACTCCTTTATTCTAACATGTTAACCATATAAGACCAACTATGCATACTGCAATACCAATAGCAAAAAGCCATCCTGTAAGTGGAAGTAATAATACTAGTAGTATTCCTAAACCTAATCCAATTAAACATACTCCTAAAGTTTTCTTAAATAAACAGAACATAATGTATTACCTCCTCTATTTAATATATAATATTAAATTAATTTTTAAATGTTACATAAAATGTAAATAAGATATTTTAAAAAACATTAAAAAAGTAGCACAAATTACAGTAAATTTAAAAAAACTATTTGCCAAATTAAATTTATATGTTATGATAAATAATATAAAAAAATAAGGGAGAAATGTAGAATGGAACATGAAATAGATGAAAAACCAAAAGGAATAGTAAGAAGAATTTGTGGAGGAATTGTAAAATTAATTATAATAGCAATTCTCCTAGTGGGGATAATTTTTATATTGAAAATAGCTCCAAATTATATAAGAAATGAAATAACAGATAAAACAAATTTAGTAATAAACTTTTCAAATGTAACTGGTAGAACCAAGCAAGACTTAATTATTGAAGATGATGTAATATATCTATCTTTTGATGATATTAAAAATTACTATGATAATAACATATATTATGATAAAGATTATAATCAAATTGTAACTTCATCAGAAACCAAGCTAGCAGTTCTAAAAATAGATGAAAATGAAATGACTGTTAATGGTGAGAGTGTAAAAATTAAAGGATGTGCAAAAATTCAAGATGATGTTTATTATTTGCCAATATCTGATATGGAAGATGTGTATAACATTAAAGTATCAAGTGCTGAAAATAAGTTGATAATTGAATCGTTAGATAAAAAGCTAACTACTGCCATAGCTAATAAAAAGCTTGACATTAAGTATAAAGCTACTTTCTTTTCAAAAACTATCGAAAAAATAAATGAGGGTGATAAGGTAGCAATTGCAGAGTCTGATGATAATACTTTACCAGAAGGTTGGATTAAAGTTAGAACTCAAAATGGAAACATAGGTTATGTAGAAGAAAAAAACATAAGAGATATAAAAGTTGAAAGGGAAGAAAAAATATATCAAAAGCCCATAGAGGGTAACATAAGCTTAGTATGGGAATATTTCTCAGAATATTCTAAAGCTCCGGAGAATACAGGGGTAAAATATGATGGAGTAAATGTGGTATCACCATCGTTCTTTAATTTAAATTTAAAAGACACTGAAAAAGAAAATTTAAGTAGGCTAGATGTTATTACTCAAGCAAAATTTGTTGAAAATGTTGGTAAAGAGGGAGTTAAATATATAGAGTGGGCAAAAAGTAATGGCTATAAAGTTTGGCCTAAATTTACAAATGATACATTAGAAACAACAATAGATGAATTTTCAACTATAATAAATGATTACAAATTACGTGAACTCATGATAAAGGATATTTTAAATTATGTAAAAACTTATGATTTAGATGGAATCAATTTAGATTTTGAATATATGTATCAAAATGATAATGAGGCATTTTCAAGATTTATTATAGAGTTAGCACCACAATTACGAAACTTAGGTGTATATTTATCTGTTGATGTTACAGCACCTTATGGTTCAGCAAATTGGTCCTTATGTTATAATAGAAATTTGATAGGTGAAGTAGCTGATTATATAGTATTTATGGGATATGACCAAAATGGTGCAAATGCTTTTGGAACAACGTCTTCATATAATTGGGTGGAAAATAGCATAAATAATTTCATAAAAGGTGAAAATGTTCCAGCAGAAAAAATTATATTAGGTTTACCATTTTACACCAGACTTTGGAAAACTAAAGATGGTGAAGTTGTTGGAAAATCAGAAGTGGTGTATATAAGTAATATAGAAGATAAAATTCCAGCTAATGCATCTAAAGAATGGTTAGAGGATTTAAGACAATATTATGTTCAATACGAAGAAAATGGTTATGTTTATAAAATGTGGGTTGAAGATGAAAAATCTTTTTCAGAAAAAATAGATTTAGTAGAAAAATATAACTTAGCTGGAGCAGCATATTGGAGAAAGGGCTTTGATTCAGACACAATTTGGAAAATAATAAAAGAAAGATTGCACTTATAGGTAATAAATATAAAATTACCAACATAATATATAAAAACTATATTATGTTGGTGATTTTATGTCATTAAAAAAGAGAGAAACAGTAGCTTACATTAGAAATGATAATAGGACCTATGTAACTAAAACAGAGAAATACATAAAGTTCTTTAGAAAATGCTTTATTAAAGTAGGCTTAGAGATTATAGAAAATGGAATAATTATTGTTATTCCTAAATATAATATATACAATAAAAAAACTACCCAGAAAATAATAAACCAGATAAACTTATATATAAAAAAATATGATATTGATTATTTAGTTTTTGACGAAAATTTGAGGTATTTAGAAGAATTTTTTTCTAGTAATAATATACTAAAAGGGAAAGCCTTAATGAAGGAACTTCTAGTAGAAATTTTAGAATATATATTTAGTATTAATGGACAGAATATGAATTTAGAAAATATTTATATTTTTGTAAACAAATATACAAAAAATAATATATATATAATAAATAAACTAATAACAAAATTTAAAACGGTAAACCTTATCACAGAAAATTTAAGGTATTATCAAAGGCTTGAAGCTTCATTATATAATGATGGAATTTTAATTACAGTTTCCAATAACAAGAAAAAGAGTGCAAAAAATGCTAAATATATAATAAATATGGACTTTGATAAAGACACATTTGAAAAATATAATATTAATATGAATTCTATTATAATTAATTTGACAGATGAATTGGAGTTTTTTAAGAATTCTCTAAAAGGGGTATTGGTAAATAATTTTGAATTGCAAATAAATGAAGATGATAAGAATTTTATTAATGAATTCTATGGAAATATAAACAAAAAAATCTATCTTGAAAGCCTTTTATATTCCGAAGAACAAGACCATACTAAAATAGCAAAATCATATAAGCAGTGTGGGAGTAAAGTTTGCATACTCACTGGAGTAAGAGGTATGTTACAGAAATGTGAATTTTTAGTGTAAGGTATTGACAAAAATCTAAAACTGTTTTAATATATGAAAGACTCAAAAACAACAAATTACATAAAGGAGGGATAAAATATGGAAGAAAAGGAAGTAATATTAACACAAGAAGGATTTGATAACTTAGAAAAAGAATTAGAATATTTAAAAACCGAAAAAAGAGCTGAAATAGCTGAAAGAATAAAAGTAGCTTTAGGTTTTGGAGATTTATCAGAAAATTCAGAATATGATGAAGCTAAAAGCGCACAGGCTGCTAATGAAGATAAGATTGCCGAATTAGAAAATAAGGTTAGATATGCTAAAATTATAAATGATTCCGAAATAGATACAAAAACAGTTCAAGTAGGAAACACAGTTAAATTATGGGATGAAGAATTTGAGGAAGAGGTTGTATATACTATAGTAGGATCAACAGAAGCAGATTTATTACAAAATAGAATTTCAAACGAATCTCCAATAGGTATTGCTTTGCTTGGTTCAAAAAAGAATCAAATAGTAGAAGTTCAAGCACCTGCAGGAGTTACTAAATATAAGATATTATCAATTACAAAATAATAATGATTTATTGATAATTGGAAAAAAAGCAAAAATAGTGAATTGAAAAATGATTTTCAATTCACTATTTTAGTTATAATTTTAATGTGCTTTCTAATGCCAGATTTATCATATCATTTAAAGATTTTTCTCTTTCCTCAGAAGAAATTTCTTGTTTTTTGTAATGTGAATCTACTACAGTTAATAGGCAGGCTGCTTTTTTATTTAGATATTTTGCTGTGTAAAATAAGGCGAAAGACTCCATTTCTGCTGCGGTTATATGAAGATCTTTTGGTAGTCTATCTAATAATACTTGTAAATCATCAACATAATAATCAAAGCATTCACCACAAAGTACATTTGCAGATATACATTTTATATTTTCTTCTGTAGAAGTTTGTTTTATAACAGAATTCAAATATTCATCAGCTTCAATCAAATGACAATCCTTATTATTTAAAGCCTTAGCAAAATTTCCTTCAGTGTAACTTTTTTCAACTATAAGGGTATCAAAGATATTTAAAGCTTCATCATATGCTCCACATGACCCTATACGAATAATTGTGTCTACATCGTAGAACTTGTATAATTCATAGCAATAAATCCCCATACTAGGCATTCCCATACCAGAAGAAAAAACTGTTATATTTCTTCCTTTATAGGTTCCTGTATAAGCTAACATATTTCTCACAGAATTAACTAATCTGGGATTTTCTAAAAAATTTTCTGCAATATATTTTGCACGCAATGGATCTCCGGGACATAATACTGTTTTTGCAATGTCTTCTTTTTTTGAACTAATATGTGGTGTCATAATAAAAACCTCCTTTGTATTTTATGAAGTGATTGTATAGCTTCATTTCTAAAATGTCAATGAGGTTAATAAAGATAATTATTGACTTTGGGAAAATATTATGTGATAATCAAAGTATAATACAGAAGAAAAATGGAGGTAGGAAAATGGCTATATTTTTTTTAGTAGTAGGAATAGTAATTTTGCTGGTATCATTATATATGATATTTAGAACAATACAATTAAATAAAAAAGGTGTAAAAATCATAACAACTGTAACAGAATGCGAAGAAGTGGAGAAGGTTCTTAAAGATAAAGTAGTAAAACTTGGATATGATACAACTTTTAAATTTGAATATGATGGGGAAATGTATACAGAAATAATGAGAACTGAAAAAAAATATGAAATTGGAAGTACTCATAGTGGGACATATATTCATAATGGAAAGCAAGGAAATCTTTACTTGGATGAAGAGGGAGTTTATAATGGAAGTATACAAAATGGACTTTTGGTGCTTTATTTATCAGGGATTCCATTCTTACTTGCAGTAATTATGGGGACTAAACTTAATCAAGAGATATCATCTTTATTTTTGTTTTTGTATATTGTTGCTTTTGTTGTAGGTGTTAGACTTTCTCCTAAGGGATTTTCAAGATTTAAATATGATGACCCTGAAAGTGCTAAAGGAGTGAATCTTAAGGAGTTTTTTAAGATAAATGATAAAATAGACGAAACAAATGAGCAAGACAAGAATTCGTGAATCAAAGGCCAATAACTCTAAAATCATTCTCTAATTTCTCCAAAAAGCACCTAGACTATAGCACTTTTGAAAAAAATCATTTTTATTCAAAAAACTCTTGATTAATCAAAAAAATGATGTTACAATAATCTTAGATTTAAAAAAAACCGCGTTTTTTGTGGAAATTTTTTAAATCTTTTTTTATTGTATAGATTCAAGAATGCGGTGTATGGAAAGAAAGAGGTAAATTATGAAAACTAAGTACATATTTGTTACAGGAGGAGTTGTATCTGGACTAGGAAAGGGAATAACTGCAGCGTCCTTAGGAAGACTATTGAAAAATAGAGGGTATAAAGTAACAGCGCAAAAGTTTGATCCTTACATAAATGTGGATCCAGGAACAATGAATCCTTGTGAACATGGAGAAGTGTTTGTTACAGATGATGGAGCAGAAACAGATTTAGATTTGGGACATTATGAGAGATTTATAGATGAAAGTCTATCAAAAAATTGTAGTATTACCACAGGTAGAATTTACTCAGAAGTGATTGAAAAAGAAAGAAGAGGAGATTACTTAGGAAAAACCGTACAAGTTATACCACATATTACGAATCAAATAAAAGAAAAAGTTTATAAATTTGATAATACAGATATAGATATTGTTATCACTGAAATAGGTGGTACAGTTGGAGACATCGAAAGCTTACCATTTCTAGAGGCTATAAGACAAGTTGGAATAGAACAAAATGATGAAGATGTAATTTATATTCATGTTACATTACTTCCATACATATCAGGTTCAAATGAATTAAAATCTAAGCCAACTCAACACTCAGTAAAAGAATTACAAAGCTTAGGTATAAAACCAGACATATTAGTTTGCCGTTCTGAACTTGATATTCCTAATGGAATGAAAGAAAAGATGGCATTATTCTGTAATGTAAAGAAGAAAAATATTATACAAAATAAAACTGTTTCAAATTTATATGAAGCACCATTAATGCTAGAAGAAGAAGGCTTGGCAAGGGTTGTATGCGAAAAATTGCAGTTAGACAATATAGAACCTAAAAATGAAGAATGGGAAAAGATGATAAATGTAATAAAAAATTTGGATGATAAAAATGTAAATATAGCAATTGTAGGCAAATATGTTCAGCTAGAAGATTCATATTTATCAGTAATTGAAAGTTTAAAACATGGAGGTTTTGCCAATAATACGAAAGTAAATATAGAATTGGTTGATTGCGAGCAAATTAATTCCACTAATTCCAAAGAAATTCTTGGAAAGTATAATGGAATATTAGTTCCAGGAGGCTTCGGAAATAGAGGAATTGAGGGAAAAATAGAAACTATAAAATATGCTAGAGAAAACAACATTCCTTTTTTAGGAATTTGCTTAGGCATGCAAATGGCTGTCATTGAATTTGCAAGAAATGTCGCAAAAATAGAAGATGCTAATTCAGCCGAACTAGATGAAAAATGTAAAAATCCAGTTATACATATTATGGATGATCAAAAAGAAATAAGTAAAAAAGGTGGAACAATGCGTTTAGGTGCATATCCATGTAAAATAAAGCCAGACACATTAGCCTATAAGATATATGCAAAAGATATTATTTCCGAAAGACATAGACATAGATTTGAATACAACAATGATTACAAAGATATATTAGAGAAAAATGGATTAATTTGTTCAGGAACTTCTCCTGATGGTAGCTTAGTTGAGCTTGTAGAAATTCCAAAAAATAAATTTTTTATAGCAGGACAATTTCATCCAGAATTTAAATCAAGACCAGATAAGCCTGCACCTTTATTTGTGGAATTTATTAAAGCAGTTATTAATAAATAAATCTTCACTATTATTTGTGAAAATTATGTGAATTTTCTAAAAACATATTGACATTTACAAAATATGGGTGTAAATTATTAGCAGTCTAATGTAAAGACTGCTAATAATTTTGTAATAATATAATTACAACAAACATATAATATAATGTTGTAATTATGTGAAATTGAAGGAGGTAATTTTAATGTTAAAACCATTATTAGACAGAGTTGTAGTAAAAATGATAGAAGCTGAGGAAACAACAAAGAGTGGAATTATTTTAACTGCAAACAGCAAAGAAAAACCACAAATTGCTGAGGTGATAGAAGTTGGACCAGGTGGGCAAGTAGATGGTAATGAAGTTAAAATGTACATAAACAAAGGAGATAAAGTTGTTCTAAACAAGTATAGTGGAACAGAAATAAAATACGAAGGTGAAGATTTAATTATAGTAAAGCAAAGCGATATTTTAGCAATCGTTGAATAAAAGATTTTTATGTTAAATAAGAGTAAAGATAGGAGGAAAAGAAAATGGCAAAAGAAATAAAATTCGGTGAAGAAGCCAGAAAAAAATTGTTAGATGGAGTTAATCAATTAGCTGATACAGTAAAAGTTACATTAGGACCAAAAGGAAGAAATGTTGTATTAGATAAAAGTTTTGGTGCACCATTAATTACAAATGATGGTGTTACAATAGCAAAGGAAATTGAATTAGATGATCCATTTGAAAATATGGGAGCAAGACTTGTGAAAGAAGTTTCTACAAAAACCAATGATGTAGCAGGTGATGGAACAACAACAGCCACAGTTTTAGCACAAAGTATGATTAAAGAAGGTGTAAAAAATGTAGCTGCAGGTGGAGATCCAATGGCCATAAAAAGAGGTATAGATAAGGCTGTAAATGTAGCAATAGAAGCCTTAAGAAAAAATAGCTCTGAGGTAAATGGAAAAGAGGATATTGCAAGAGTTGCAAGCATTTCTGCAAATAGTGAAGAAATAGGAAACTTAATTTCAGAAGCTATGGAAAAGGTTTCAAAAGATGGTGTTATCACAATTGAAGAATCAAAAACATCAAATACAGAATTAAATATTGTTGAAGGGATGCAATTTGATAAAGGATATGTGTCACCTTATATGGTAACAGATACCGAGAAAATGGAAGCTGTAGTTGATAATCCATATATATTAATTACTGATAAAAAAATCAGCAATATTCAAGAAATTTTACCTTTATTAGAAGAATTAATGCAATCATCAGGAAAGTTGGTTATTGTATGTGATGATATTGAAGGAGAAGCTTTATCAACATTAGTATTAAATAAATTAAGAGGAGTTCTAAATGTGGTAGCTGTAAAAGCTCCGGGTTTTGGTGATAAAAGAAAAGCAATGTTAGAAGATTTAGCAATTCTAACAGGTGGAGAAGTTATTACATCAGATTTAGGATTAGAGCTAAAAGAAACAACTGTAGCTCAATTAGGTAGAGCAAAACAAGTTAAGGTTTCAAAAGAAAATACTATTGTTGTAGATGGTATGGGTGAAAAATCTGCTATTACAGAAAGAGTAAATCAAATAAAAGCTCAACTTGCAGAGGAAAAGAGTGAGTACGAAAAAGAAAATCTACAAGAAAGACTTGCTAAAATAGCAGGTGGAGTTGCTGTAATTGGTGTTGGAGCAGCTACAGAAGTTGAAATGAAGGATAAAAAATTAAGAATTGAAGATGCTTTATCTGCAACAAAAGCAGCTGTTGAAGAAGGAATAGTTGCAGGTGGAGGAACAGCTTTTGTTAACATTATACCAGCTGTTGAAGGTATATTATCAGACTTAAATGAAGATGAAAAAATCGGTGCAAAAATAGTTTTGAAAGCATTAGAAGAACCAGTTAAACAAATAGCTATTAATGCAGGATTAGAGCCAGCAGTTATTTTAGAAAAAGTAAAACAAAGTCCAGTTGGAACAGGATTTAATGCTCAAGATGAAGTTTATGTAGATATGAAGAAAGCCGGAATTGTTGATCCAACTAAAGTTTCAAGAAGTGCCTTACAAAATGCAGCCTCAATTGCATCAATGGTATTAACTACTGAAAGTATAGTAACTGATAAAAAAGAAAAAAATTGCAATTGCGGTGCTGGAAATGAAGATGCTACAGCAGGTATGGGAGGAATGTATTAATAAGAGCCTTTAAATAGATATATATATTAAAATAGAGAATATTTTATCACATTTGTGAAGAAATATTCTCTATTTTCCATTAGCTTATATTCAAGCATTTTTTTCATTGACAATAATAAAAAAATATCATAGAATAAAAGAAACTAAAGAAAGGATATGATGAATATGAACATTTGGCATGACATAAATGGAGAAAGAATAAAAAAAGATGATTTTGTTGCTGTGGTTGAGATTCAAAAGAATGGTAGAAATAAATACGAGCTTGATAAAGAAACAGGTCTTTTAAGATTAGACAGAGTATTATATACAGCCACACATTATCCAGCAAATTATGGATTTATACCTAGAACTTATGCAGATGATGGAGATCCATTAGATGTATTGGTAATTTGTCAAGAGGAAATT
Organism: uncultured Clostridia bacterium; assembly: GCA_947624525.1. GTDB lineage: Bacteria > Bacillota > Clostridia > TANB77 > CAG-508 > CAG-492. The sequence continues at coordinate 36,060 of CANQKT010000037.1, forward strand.
ATACCTTTAACATTAGTAGAATGTTATCCTATTGGAGTGCTTAAAATGATTGATGGTGAAGATTCAGATGAGAAAATTATTGCAATTTGTAAAAGTGATCCATATTTAAATACATATAAAGATATAAGTCAGTTACCTAATCAATATATGGAAGAAATTATGCACTTTTTTGAAGTATATAAGACTTTGGAAGGAAAGCATACTAGTGTAGGTAAAATGTACGGAAGAACAGAGTCAGAAGATATAATTGAATCTTGCATTAAAAATTATAAAAATAAGTTCGAAAAATAGCATAATAAATGTGCAATTCGTCATACTAATTAAAAAAAGAGTAAAGAGGTAGAAAATGATTATTGAAACAATAATAATAGTTGCAATAATAATCTCAATTTTATTACTATTTTTGCTATTAGTTATTAAAGGTAAATATATTGCAGAGAAATTAAACATTATTAAACTCAAGACATTATTGTTGGTAACGAATGATGAAACTGCTAAAAAATATGCTTTAAAAATAGTAAATAAATATCCGCGCAACTATTATGCACATAAAGTATTAGGAAAGTTATATGAAAAAGAAGGAAATATAAATGTAGCGTTAGATGAATATATAAGAGCAGTTGAATTAAATGAACAAGATTATGAAATGCACTATAAAGTTGCAGAATTACTACAAAAAACACAGAAAAATGAGGAAGCAATAATAATGCTACAAGATTTATTAAAAATGAAGCCTAACTATTTAGAAGCAACTATGTTATTAGGAAATATTTTATATGATGAGGAGCGATTTAAAGAAGCTGTTTCAGTGTATATGTCAGCATTAAAATTTTATCCAACAGAATATGAATTATATTATAATTTAGGTATGGTTTTTACAAGGTTAAACGATTTCCAAAGGGCAAAAGACTTCTACAGAAGAGCTGCAAAATTAAATTCATATTTATATAATGGTCAATATAATTTAGCTTTAATAGCAATGATTCAGGGAGAATTAGATGAGGCTGAAAGACATCTATTAAGAGCAATGGAGCAAGAGGAATTAGAGCCAATATTGTATTTCCATTTATCACAGATTGCATTACTAAAAGGCGATAATGAAAAGGCTTTAAATTATATCAATTTAGCATTGGAATTAGATAGCAAATTGGAAAGTAAAATTGCTGAGCAACCTATGTTTATTCCTATACAAGATAGAATTAAAATTCCAAATGAACCTTCAAAAAAAATTAAAATTACTTTATCAGAAAAAGAAATTAAAACTAATAATTATCTTGAAGAAATGTATAATTTAGTGGATTCATTAAATGGAGGAAATTTTATTAAGATTGAAGATGAAAAACAATTTGTGGAACAACAAATAGAAAATGAAAAAGAAAGATAATAGATTGTTTAAAGAATAATTAATAGTATTCCAAAATATATTCATAATAGACTAAATAAAAAGTGAAAGGGTTGATATTATGAATATTAGTGTAATTGGTGGAGATTCCAGGCTCGTAGAATTAGTGAAAATTTTGGAAAAAAACAAAAATACAGTTTTTTTATATGGCTTGGAAAAAAACGAAAAATTAGTAGGTTTTAATCATGTAGAAAATATTGAAGATTGCTTGGAAAAATCGAATTTAGTTATAACATCTATACCATTATCAAAAGATGGAAAAATTATTAATTCTGTATTTACTGATAAAATAATTTTTGTTAAAGATTTTTTTGAAAAAATAAAAAATAAGAAGATAGTTACTGGAAATATTACAGATGAGATAAAGCAATATATAAAAAAAGAAAATAATAATGAAATTATTGATATTTTAAAACAAGAAGAATTAACTATATTAAATGCAATTCCAACAGCAGAAGGAGCTATACAAATTGCAATGGAAAAAAGCCAGATAACTTTACATGGCAGTAAATGTTTAGTACTAGGGTTTGGAAGAATTGGAAAAATACTCGCAAAGATGCTTTCAGGAATTGGAGCAAAAGTATATTGTGAGGCAAGGAAACAACAAGATATCGCATGGATTAAAAGTTATGGTTATAATGCAATTCATATTAATGAATTAAAGGAATATTTAAATGAATTTGATTTTATATTCAATACAATTCCACATGTAATTTTAGACAAGGATAATTTATATAAGATAAAAAAGAATTGTTTATTAATAGATTTAGCATCTAAGCCAGGAGGAATAGATTTTGAATATGCAAATAAATTGGGTCTACAAACTGAGTGGGCATTAGCTTTGCCAGGAAAGGTGGCTCCTAGAACTGCGGCAGAATATATATATGGAACTATAAGAAATTTAAGTTATTAAAGCTTAGGCCATAGAGTTAAGTAAAAAGAAAATAACAGATAATTAAATAAAAAAACATATAACATAAAAGAAATAGAAAGGAAGATTTTAAATCATGAGTGTATACATACAATCATTAATATTAGGAATAGTACAAGGACTAACAGAACTACTACCGATATCAAGTTCTGCACACTTGTATTTAATACCATGGCTTTTTAATTGGAGCGAATTATTAGATTCATTTGATGTAGCTTTACATTTTGGTACATTATTAGCAATAGGGTTATTTTTCTTCAAGGATTGGTTAGACTTAATAAAAGGTGGATATAATTTAGCTGTAAAAAAAGAAAAATCAACAGAAGGAAGAATGTTTTGGTATATTGTATTAGCAACTATTCCAGGTGGAATAATAGGCTTTTTATTAGATCATTTCTTTGAAGACTCATTAAAACAACCAGTGATTATTGCAATAGCATTGATTGTAATGGGAATAATATTATATATTGCTGATAAAAAGTGTAAATCTAAGATTAGCTATGAAAAAATGGGCTTAAAAGAAACTTTCCTTATAGGATTATCTCAAGCTTTAGCCTTCATACCAGGCGTTTCTAGATCAGGTGCAACAATGACGATGGGAAGATTATTAAAAGTTGATAGAGAATCCGTTGCTAAGTATTCATTCATGCTATCAGCTCCAATTGTGCTTGCAGCAACTATTTTCAAATTTAGTAGTTTTGAATTGAATATTCAATTTTTCATTGGAGTATTAGCCAGCTTCTTAGTTGGAATAGCTGTTATAAAGTTCTTAATGCAATATTTGAAAAAAGGAAGTTTTAAAGTGTTTGCTGTATATAGAGTTATAGTAGGATTAATAGTTTTATTAATATGTGCTATTAGATAATGAATTATTATTCACTAGAAATGGAGGAATTTTAATATGGGAAATAATACGTTAATAAAGGGTGTAGTTATTGGAATTATTAGCTTAATAATTTTAACTATTGTTATGATGGTTTTAGTAGGAAAGAATGGAATAATAAATCAAGAGATAAAAAAATATAATGATACTCATGTTGAGGAAAATAGTGAGAGACAGAATGAAGAGGTAGTTGAAATAAAAAAATAGTATGAAAGTATTGACTTTTTTGAGTAAAAGGTTGTAAAATGTATTAAATTTAAAGGAGGAAAAGAAAATGGATGAGAATAAAAATAATGAAGCTCAAAACAATGTAAATCAAAAAAATGAAACTCAAAGTAACGAAAAAGATTTAAAAAAAGAAACAATAGAAACATTTAAAGCTGCAAAAGAACATATTAAAAATATCGACTTTAAAGGTGAAGTTAAAACAGGAAAAGATTTATTTAAAAAATTATGGTCAGATCCTGTAAATGCTATTAAAGAAATTTCTACAGATAAAGAAAACAAATTATTCAAAACTTCAATTATACTACTTGTAATTTGGCTAATATTGGTAATAATTGGTAGAATAATTTATTATGCACAAAATGAATATGTAGACTTTGAATTTTTAGATGCATTTAAGATTTTCTTAGAGCCTATATTAGGTGTTGTAGCAATGGTAGCTGCTATATATTTGATAAATAAGAAATCTAAAAAATCAATAATGACTACTACAACAGCTGTTATAATAGCAAGAGTACCACTTATTATATCAGAACTTATTAGCTTTTTAATTTATATTGGTAATAATGCAAGTTATGTAACATCACCAATATCAAAATTATTAAATATAATCACAATTGTGTTGACATACTTCGTAGTTAAATCTTCAGCTGAAGAAGAAGATAATAACAAGGCTTTTAAACTATTTGTTTTAGTTGAGGCTGTTTATGTTTTGATATACTTTGTATTAAGATTTTTAGGCATATATATTGCTTAGATAAAAAAGAAACCTTCTAAATGATGTAGTCATTTAGAAGGTTTCTTTGCGATATTTAAAAAGAATTATGTAAAACTCATATTGACAAAGTAAATTAATAATAGTATAATATAAAACAGTTAATGCCTCAAAAAGAGGAAAAAAGAGATTAAATTTATATATAAAATATTTATTAAGGTGTGTAATAAGTATTAAAAATATTGTAAAATGAGTTCGGACAATAAATAGTATAATTATTGATTTTTAATAGTAATATAAGCATAAAGAACGGAAGGTTTGTGATTATATATACAAAAGCTAAATATACTACTACTAGTATTATATTGATTATAGAATAAGGTAAGAGCTTTAATCAATATAATGAAAAAATATAAGTTATATTTTTATAATAAAGTACGAAATGGTTTATAATATTTAATAAACTGTTTTTTTATGTGTAATATAAAATTTTATATGTAAATTTAAAGTATTATAATTAACAAAATAATTAAAAAGGAGAGATTAAATTTTATGACAAATGATACTATGAAAAAAGATAAAGATAGTAATGTTATTGAAGCAAAAGTTGAAAGAAAAAATAATAATAGAAGTGAAAACAAAATCAATAAGAAAAGGAGTTATAATTCAAGAGCAAAGGTAGCAAGGGAAAATGCTATTGTAAATAAGGAAGAATTATTAAAGAATATGCCCAATGAAAACGTAGAAGTTATTGGAGAAAAAAAGACTACACAAAGAAGAAGGAGTCCAAGGGAGTCAGACAATATTTTGGAGGTAAAGGAAGCTACAAGGAGTTTAGATAGTATTGAAAAAAAGAGAAGAGAGACCAGAACTACAAACAAAACAGAAATGAGAAAAAGAACAACTAGAAGTTTAGAAGGAGTAGAGTCTAGAAGAAGAACAACAAGAAGTAGTGAAAGTATAGAAAGAAAGTCAAAGATTGATAATTCAACAAATCCAGACTTGAAATTTGAATTTAAAAAGCCCAATTTAAAAATAATTCCATTAGGTGGATTAGAAGAAATTGGAAAAAATATAACTGTTTTCGAATATGATGATGAGATTATATTAGTAGATTGTGGACTAGAATTCCCAGAAGACAATATGCTTGGTGTAGATTTAGTAATACCAGATGTAACATACTTAGAGAAAAATAAAGAAAAAATAAAAGGATTGGTTATTACACATGGTCATGAAGATCATATTGGATCTATTCCATATGTTTTAAAACAAGTTGATATGCCTATTTACGCTACAAGATTAACAATAGGTTTAATTCAAAACAAACTAGAGGAGCATAAGTTATTAAGAAAAACAAGATTACACACAGTTGATCAAGGGCAAACTGTTAATTTTGGAAAAATGCAGGTTGAATTTATAAGAAGTTCACATAGTATACCAGATTCTGTAATGCTTGCAATATACACACCTGTAGGAACAATAATGCATACTGGAGATTTCAAAATTGATTTCACACCAATAGATGATCAACTAATGAATTTTGGAAGAATTGCAGAGATAGGAAATCAAGGCGTTTTGGCTCTGTTATCAGATAGTACAAACTCTGAAAGAAAAGGATATACAATGTCTGAAAGTTCAGTTGGAGAAGTATTTGACAAATTGTTTATGAATTGCACAAAAAGGATTGTTGTAGCAACCTTCGCATCAAATGTACACAGGGTTCAACAAATACTAAATTCAGCTGTAAAATATAAAAGAAAAGTTGCTGTTTGTGGAAGAAGTATGATTAATATGATAGAAGTTGCAAGAAACTTGGGATATATTCAAGTTCCAGATAATACTTTTATAGATATTGATATGATTAAGAACTACACAGATGAGCAATTAACAATATTAACAACAGGAAGTCAAGGAGAAGCAATGTCTGCATTAACAAGAATGGCTGCTGGTGAACATAAGAAGGTTGAAATAACACCAAATGACTTAGTAATTATTTCAGCAACAGCAATTCCAGGTAATGAAAAGTTGGTGTCAAAAGTAATAGATAAGTTAATGCAAATTGGAGCCGAAGTGGTATATAGTGCATTAGAGGATATACATGTATCAGGACATGCTTGCCAAGAAGAACAAAAATTAATATTATCATTAGTAAAACCAAAGTATTTTTTACCTGTTCATGGTGAATATAGACAATTGAAAGCACATGCAGAAACCGCTAAAAAAATGGGAATTCCATCAGAAAATATCTTCATGCTAGAAAATGGAAGAGTGCTTGAAATGAATGAAAATGAAGCAATGATAACAACTTCAGTACCATCAGGTAAAATACTAGTAGATGGTTTAGGAGTTGGAGATGTTGGAAACATAGTCCTAAGAGACAGACAACATTTATCTCAAGATGGTTTGATAATTATAGTGATGACAATGGATTCATCATCAGGAGAAATAGTATCTGGTCCAGATGTTATTTCAAGAGGTTTCGTTTATGTTAGAGAATCAGAGAACCTAATGGATGATGTAAAAAAACAAATTAGAATAGAAGTTCAAAATTTTGAAGATAGAAAAATTACTGATTGGTCAACTATTAAGTCAACATTGAAGGAAAATTTAAGAGAATACATTTTCCAAAAGACTAAGAGAAACCCTATGATTTTGCCAATAATTATGGAAGTATAAATTAAGAATTAAAAACTTAACACAGATTTTAAATATTTACAAAGAATCATTATTTCTTTGTTGATTTATATTAATATATATGTTACACTATAAAGTATAGGAAATGAGAATAAGCAGGTGTGGTTTGCCACTTTTAATCCACAACATAGGTTGTGAGTGAGGAGGTGGTGCTATGATAGAAGCAGTTTTATTACAAATAATACATTTACTTTTATTTGGCTTAGTTGTCGAAACTATTATAGTATTTGCCTTAATTATATTGATTATAATTTTAAGCAAATAGACAATAAAAAAACACATCTGTAACTTGGCCAGTTCGGTGTGTTTTTTTACATAACAATATGGCAAACCACGTTTGTGGATTCTCCATTTCCTATTTTTATTATATAAGGAAATTAATTATTTGTCAATCAAAAAGCAGAAATAAATCAGTATAGAAGTAAATTTTTTGGCTTAAATAAATAATATTTATTGATTGAAAAATAGTTATACTTATGTTAAAATGTAGAAAATATGAAGGTATGTAAGACAACAAGGATAAAAGCGTAAAATAAGCCGACTAAAAGAAAGGAAAGATATTTATGGATTATAAAGATTTAGCAAATTTAATATTTCCAGATGCGAAAGATATTTCATATTATGAGGAAAAATATCCAGAAAGAAATTTACCAGAAGGTGCTGTTGTAACTAGATATGCACCTAGTCCAACAGGCTTTGTGCATATTGGAAGTCTTTTTCAGGTATTAGTTTCTAGTATGATGGCTAAGAAGACTGGAGGTGTTAATTTCTTAAGGATAGAAGATACTGATCAAAAAAGAGAAGTTGAAGGTGCAATTGTTAGTGTTATAAATTCTTTAAAAGATTTTGGAATTGAATTTGATGAAGGTATGGTAAATGAAGAAGAGGGAAAAGGAAATTATGGACCATATAAACAAAGTCAAAGAAAAGAAATTTATGAGGCATATGCAAAATATTTGATAGCACAAGGTAAGGCATATCCATGTTTTGCATCACCAGAAGAACTAGAAGAATTAAGAGCAAAACAAGAAGCTGCAAAATTGAGAACAGGATATTATGGAGTTTGGGCTAAATACAGAAATTTATCTGTTGAAGAAGCAGTGGAAAAAATAAAGAATGGAGAGCAATATGTTATTCGTTTGAAATCACCGGGAAATGAAGAAAAGAAGATTAAACATAAAGATGTTATAAAAGGAAATGTTGAGTTTCCTGAAAATGACCAAGACATAATCATTATAAAAGGTGATGGACTTCCAACATACCATTTCGCACATGCGGTAGATGATCATCTAATGAGAACAACTTTAGTTGTAAGAGGAGAAGAATGGTTTTCATCAGTTCCTACTCATTTACAATTATTTTATGTATTAGGCTTCAAACCACCAAAATATGCGCATATTCCTACTATAATGAAAATGGATGGAGAGTCAAAAAGAAAATTGAGTAAAAGAAAAGATGCAGAAGCGGCTGTTGATTATTATACTGAAGAGGGTATTCCGAAAGAATCTGTATTAGAGTATTTATTAAATATTGCTAACTCGAATTTCGAGATATGGAGAAAACAAAATCCAGATAAAAATATAAGTGAATTTGATTTCCAAATTAATAAAATGGGAGTTAGTGGAGCTTTATTTGATATGGTAAAAATGCTTGATGTATCTAAGAATGTAATATCAAGAATGAGTGCTGAAGACATATATAATAAAGTAAATGAATGGGCACAAAACTATGATAATGAATTATTTGAAATGTTAAAGGATAAGGAATATTCCTTAAAGGTGTTCGGTATAGAAAGAGGAAATAGCAAACCAAGAAAAGATATATCAAAATGGTCAGAAGTTAAAGATAATATTTTATATATGTATAATGATAAATTTGATAAAAATGCAGAATATGAATATGGAAAAATTTCAGATAAAAAAGAGATAGATAAAATTGTGAAGTTATACATAGAGAAATATTTTGATATAAATGATGATAAGCAAACATGGTTTGATAAAATGAAGGATTTAGCAGAAGAATTGGGATATGCTAGAGAAGTTAAAATGTTTAAAACTGAACCAGATAAATGGCCAGGACATGTTGGAGATATTAGTACTGTGATTCGCGTTAGTTTGACTGGAAGACAGAATACACCGGATTTGTATGAGATAATGCAGGTTTTGGGTAAGGATACTGTTGTTGAGAGATTGAGTTAGCACACAATTGGTACAAGTCAAGAAAGTGATGTGATAAAAATGGAGTATAACATAGGAGATATAGTAAAAACAAAAAAACAACATCCATGTGGAAGTAGGCTATGGGAAATTACAAGAATAGGTGTAGATTTTAAACTTAAATGCTTAGGGTGCGGACATGTTATTATGGTTGAAAGGCCAAAGGCTTTAAAAATGATAACAAAAAAAATTGAAAAAGAATAAGAAAATGCGGACCAGTATTTATATATGGTCCGCACAATTTTTGAGAAACTCTGGATTAATAAATCATACCCACATATGTTCCTCCATAGTCAGACATCATGGAAATAATGTCCGTATCCACGTTTGTGGAACGTTTGCTTTGGACAAAAAGAAAATTTCCACTTGCACTACTGTGCTCTGATGTCATAAGTCCGTGATCATTTGTGTTCAGCTTGTTACGGGCTTTCTTAAGAGCCCTCCGTGAGTTGAACTGGAACTTGAGCCGTGGGGTTGAAACCTTTCTTTTCATTAGAGTTTCCTCCTTAAATATAATTTATCATCCTATTTGGATGATATCTTTATTAACTATAACATAATACAGCTAGCAGGTCAACAATATATCGACAAAAAACGACAAAAATTTAGTTTTTTGTTCAAAACTATCCTAATTGGAAGGAATAGAGATTATATGATGTACTTATTTTTCAGGACAGAATAATTCCTCAAATTCTTTCCAATTTAAGATTTTAATACTAGGATAATCGGTTGAAAAATTTTCGATTATACTTTTAGTATTATCATCAGAATTTAAATCTAACACAATAATATTTTCAATACAATCCTCTTTTCCATATAATATACGAAAATTCAAAGAACGCAAAAAACCTTCAATTTTATTTTCTTGATTTTTTACAGTAATAATTAAATTTATTCCATCACTATTAATTTTGTTACAAGAATGTATGTAAAAAATAGTTTTTACAATTTCAATTAGTCCATATAAAGCGCAAACCCAAAATATACAATTAATTATAAAATCCATCATATGTAGAATCACCTCTTATATAATATATGGAAAATTGAATTTTGTGTGTCAAATTAAATGCCCAGATATTATCTGGGCATTATAAATGGTCATGTGATTATTTTCTAACAATAATGTTTCTTTTTAATGTATTCATTTTATTAATTTCTTCACATCTATTAGAAATAATAATGTAATCATGTTTATTGTCAAATTTAATCTCCAAAGATTTTGTGTAATTATTATGTGTTAGTTCATTGATAATGAAACTAGCGTTACAAGAATCGATAGTTTCAAAAGTAGTTATAAAACCAATACCAGTACCACCTTCACTTTCATGAGTAGAAGCGGGTTTAAGACCTAGATTTAATAAAGTATTAATTTCGAAATGTATACCACTGTCATATATACACAATTCATATGAACCATCTTTTATTCCCAATACAACCATTATACTTTTATAGTTATTTTTACTGTGATTTATGGCAATTATAGCATTTCTAATTAAATCTCCAAGCAGGGTTTCTAATTGGCTTTTTGATATGAAATTATCTATTATATATTGTACATTACAATCTATTTTCAAAATGAATTCAATGTTATTCTTGTCACATTCGGATTGCATATAAATAAACATATCATCTATTTCAGTAATATTTGTCTTAGTTAGATTTGGTGTAATTTTAGTTTTTGCAACATATTCATCAGATAGTTTATTTATTCTATCTAGTAGATTTCCATAATCTTCACCAAATTCGGTATTAGTTGAGAGATTTTGTTGATTAATTAGATCGTCTAATTTTTTCTTTAAAGCTTCTTGTCTGTGATAGAATTCATGATTGGATTTTATGAGTTTCTGCTTTTCTTCAAGTGCGGTTGAAAGTTTAAGTTTGGTTTCATTTAGTTCTTGTTCGTAGTCTTTGAGGGAGTTATGCATAATTTTTTGCTTTTGATACAATATAAAAAAATTTTGTATCTCTTTAATCATTATTAGAGAAAAAATAATAAAACCTAAAAGTAAATATTTAATAGGAATATTTGTAAAGCCACCTATTAAGAAATATGTAAATATTACAAACGTAGTAATTATTAATATAAATACATTTAAATAAGTTGTTTCATTTTTATTTATTAAAAATGGAAAACCATTTCTAAATCTTTTTAACTTAAATAATAAAAATACGAGTAATAAATTTAATATTGATGTAATCGAGATTGTAATGAGACTCTTATAATACAAGTTAAATAATTTGGAAAGACCTAAACTGATTATAATTGCGACTTCTGAAGCAATAAAGGATATAGCAATTGAAATAATAGTTATAACAAATGAATTTTCAAATGTAATATTAGTTATTTTATATAAAATTATAGTATATAGGTAGCAGATTAAAATTAATTTAAAAGTAATGGGAATTTGAATTACGCTATTAAAAAGTATAATTATAGTCAAAAAGATAAATAGTATGATAACTTTAAATTTTTCAATATGAGAAGTATTAGAAATTTTAAAAAACGAATAACAAATAGATAAATGTAAACCAGTTAGTTTTAGTAAATATATTACAAAATCCATAAATAATCTCCTTTCATATTTTTTATACTATTATAGTGCAAAGAATAAAAAAAATCAAATGCTATATTCATTTGAATATAGCATTTGATTGGTAAGAAAAATGTGATTAAAAAATACCTGTGAGCCATCTAAGGGCTTCCCAGAAATCCCACATAAATCTCACTCCTTTATAATGTATTAGTACATATTCAGTACTTATACTAAGGATAACATCTAAGACTATTTGTATGGATTAAAATAAGGAATACAAAAATTATTAAAAAAATAAAATAATATAGTAAAATATGAAAAAAAATGACAAAGTATAATAAATTGAAATTAACAAGAGCTAAATAAATTATAAATTTAGTATCAAAAATAAAGTCATTGATTATAATCTTGTAAATGAATTAGGAAAATTAAAAGTGTATAAATTGTTAAAAAAGTAGACATCCCAAAAGGGACATCTACCTAAGTAACTTCTTAATCTTATCTACATAAAAATAAATAAATTCCGTAGGCGTAGGAACGCCAGTTTCATAATTAATCTTAGCAGTATAATAAGTCTCTAAATCTTCCAAACTTGAAAATCTCCAAGCATGCAAAATAGCATTTTGCATATCTCTACTGATAGTGCTACTAGCACGTTTATACTTACTTATAAGATATTGAACAGCACTAACTTTTTCGCCACCATCATTATTAGTAATCAGATAGTAAATTGCGTCATATAAATACTTTCTACCCTGCAAATGATGACCTATGCCAATTAAATTCAGCTCATCATTAATAATACTAGAAATCTTTTCTTCATTTTCTTTGGTATCTGCAACAACAATATTTCCAGTTAAAGAAGTATCCTCACTGTAACCACTAATCAAAATTAAAGTATTAATGATATTTTCGATGCTATAGTTTTGTTGCTTTTTATAGTAAATTAAATCAATACCTTTATCATGCAAATAATCATAAATAGTATTTGAGTACACAACAGTATTTACAACTATTTTAGGCTTTTTTGTAAGCTTCATTTTTTGCAAAGTTTCCAACAAATACAAGCTATTAGCATTACCGGATCCATTATTCAACTCAATATCTAAAATTATTGCATCTGGTAAGTTCTTTTTGATTAGTTCTAAAGCTTCAATATCAGAATCGGTAGTTGCTATGAGCTTTACATCATCTCTTGTTTTAATATATCTTTCAAATTTTGCACATTCTGTTTTATCATCTTCAACTAATAAAACAGTTAAAATTTTATTACTCATTCCAATCATTCCTTTCAAAAAAAAATTATATTTTCAAAATCATAATAACATATTCAAAACCAAAATTCTACAAATTATTTGTATTTATTGTCAAAATTTGTCAACAGCAAGTATAGTAGAATCAATATTAATCAATCAGGTGAGGTGATCCGATTTACATAATTAAAAGCTTAATCCTGAATAATCGTATATTTAATTTTAAGCTTTACTAAATATCTGATGGAATAAAAAAGTATTTTTCATCTAATAAAGAAATTACAAACATAAGCAAAAAAGGAAAGGAGTTAAATATGAATAAAGATTTAGAACTAATGAAACAAATGGGTGATAGAATTAGGAATATAAGAAATGAACTAAAACTATCGAAGGAAGCGTTAGCAAAAGAAATAGGAGTAACAGGTCAATTTCTTGGTGTTGTAGAAAGTGGAAGAAGTGCAATTTCATATGATAAATTGAAGAAATTATGTGATATTAGTGGATATTCAGCAGACTATATTTTATTTGGAAAAGATGTTAATAGGGTAAAGGATACTAAAGATGAGTTACAAAACTATAGTGAAGAACAAATACATGAGGTATGTGAAATAATTAAAAATATTGCCATTTTTATAAAGAATAATTAAAGTGGATTAATTATTTAATAGAAATAATATAATAATTAGATTTTTTATTAAAAGGAAATGTTCTAAAGCAAAAATAAAGAAAAATTTTATTTAATATTCTATAATATGGAATTATGCACAGGACCAAATATTATATTCAAAATGAAAACAACATATTGACATGAAACAATTATTTTGGTAATATAGTGTCTAAAAAAGGCGAAAAAACCAAAATAAGGGGTAATGGTAAATGGGCGAATTAGCTGTAGGTTTTAACATACCAGAATATATTACAGAAGAAGTCAAGGAATATATTAAAGATGAATCAAATGGAAAAAATAGATATATGAAATTTGAAAATATAAGAGCTCTTATAGGTCTTGCAATATTAAACGATAGAATTACTAAAGAAGAGGGAAGAGAAATATTAAATATAATTTTGTAAGTATTGAACTGTAACACCAGTAGCCAACCATGACCATGTAGAATATTAAGAAAAAACTCTTGCAAAATCAAGAAAAATATGATACAATAAACGCATTGCAAAAGCAATATACCTTATACTTGGTTATAGGATAAACACCGCTATAACTCAGTTTAAGGCAAATTAATTAAATAGGAGGTGCTATCACAATGACAAAGGAAAGAAAACAAGAAATAATTAACACTTATAAAAGAGAAGAAAATGATACTGGTTCACCAGAAGTTCAAGTAGCTCTTTTAACAGAAAGAATCAATGAACTAACAGAACATCTAAAAGTACATAAAAAAGACAATCACTCAAGAAGAGGTCTTTTAAAAATGGTAGGTGCAAGAAGAAACTTATTAAACTACCTAGCAAAAAAAGATGTTCAAAGATATAGAGATATCATTGAAAAATTGGGATTAAGAAAATAAAAATCATTGGACGTTTTGATCTTCTTTGGCTGAACGTCCATTTTTCTGCTATTTTCAATGAAAAATTAAGTATGAGCTAAAAATATCTATGAAAGGTTTAAACAGTATATAAACATTTTGAAAAAAGGCTAAGCAAAGAAATTCAAAAGAAAAATATAAGTACAATATTTTAAAAATAAAGGTGTTTAAAATCAAATTGCAATTATTTGTTAGAAGTAGCTTGGATGAAGAATACTAAAAAATCTAAGAAATTCTTAATAAAAACAGTAGTTTTCATCGAGGTTACCCTATCAAATAAATTGCAAATATAAAATAATAAAGGAGAGATTTAATATATGTTTAAAGTTTATGAAACAGAATTAGCGGGAAGGAAACTTTCTATAGAAACAGGAAAAATTGCAGGATTAGCTAATGGGAGTGTAATGGTAAGATATGGAGATACAGTTGTAATGGTAAATGTAACAGCTGCTAAAGAGCCAAAAGAAGGAATAGATTTCTTCCCATTATCAGTAGATTATGAAGAAAAATTATATGCAGTAGGAAAAATACCAGGAAGTTATCAAAAAAGAGAAGGAAAGCCAGCTGATAAAGCAATACTAACATCAAGAGCAATCGATAGACCACTTCGCCCATTATTCCCAAAGGATTTTAGAAATGATGTATGTGTTGTTGCAACAGTATTATCAGTAGAACAAGATAATTCACCAGAAGTATGTGCTATGATAGGTGCATCTGCAGCCCTATCTATTTCAGACATACCATTTGGAGGACCAACAGCTGCAGTAAATGTTGGATATGTTGATGATGAAATTGTTATAAATCCTACAGTAAAACAAAGAGAAAAGAGTAGATTAACTCTAACAGTTGCAGGAACTTTAGAAAAAATAACAATGATTGAAGCAGGAGCAGATGAAATACCAAACGATATAATGTTACAAGCTATAAAAACAGCTCATGTTGAAATTAAGAAGATTTGTGATTTTATTACAGATATAAAGAATGAAATAGGAAAACCAAAATTTGAATATAAATCTTTTGAAGTTGATCCAGAGATATATAATGAAGTAGAAACAAACTTTAAAGATAGGATGTATCAAGATGTACAAGCTCAAGATAAAGAAGTAAGAGATGCAAATATAGAGAAAATAACAGAAGATGTTATTGCTTATTTCACAGAAAAATATGGTGAAGAAAAATTAGAGGAAATGAAACCTGATATCTTAGAGAGCATTCATAAATTAGAAAAATTGTGTGTAAGAGAAATGATATTTGTTGAACATAAACGCCCAGATGGAAGATCATTAACAGATATAAGACCTCTTTCATGTGAAGTTGGAGTATTGCCAAGAGTTCATGGTAGTGCAATCTTTACAAGAGGACAAACTCAAGTAATGTCAATTGCTACACTAGGAATGAAAAGCGAAGAACAAATGCTAGATGGAATTGATGAAGAAGAAAGTAAGAGATATATGCACCATTACAACTTCCCATCATATAGTGTTGGTGAAGCACGTCCTTCAAGAGGACCAGGAAGAAGAGAAATAGGACATGGGGCTTTAGCTGAAAAAGCGCTTGTTCCAGTAATTCCATCAGAAGAGGAATTCCCATATGCAATAAGAGTTGTGTCTGAAGTATTATCTTCAAATGGTTCAACATCACAAGCAAGTATTTGTGGAAGTACTCTTGCCCTAATGGATGCAGGGGTACCAATTAAAAAGCCAGTAGCAGGAATATCAACAGGATTAGTAACTAGCAAAGATAATCCAAATGATTATGTAATGTTAACAGATATACAAGGTATAGAAGATTTCTTTGGAGATATGGACTTCAAAGTTGGCGGAACCAAAGATGGTATTACAGCTATACAAGTTGACATTAAAATAGATGGACTAACATATGATATTATAGAGGAAGCTTTTGAAAGAACAAAAGTTGCTAGAGATTACATATTAGATGAAATAATGTTAAAACAAATAGATAAGCCAAGAGCTGATATATCAAAATATGCACCAAGAATATTAACAACTACTATTAATGTAGATAAAATAAGAGATGTAATAGGACCCGGTGGAAAAATGATTAACAAAATAATTGATGAAACAGGTGTTAAAATTGATATAGAAGACAATGGTTATGTTTGTGTATATTCATCAGATACTGAAAGTGGAAAGAAAGCTTTGAAAATGATTGAAGATATAGCAAAAGACATTGAAGTTAATGGAATTTATGATGGTGTTGTTACAAGAATAATGCCATTTGGAGCTTTTGTAGATGTTGGTGGGGGTAAGGAAGGTTTACTTCATATTTCTAAGATATCTAGTAAAAGAGTTGAAAAAGTCGAAGATGTACTTGCTGTTGGTGACGAGGTTACTGTTAAGGTTGTAGAGATTGATAGTCAGGGTAGAATTAATTTATCAATGAAGGAACTGGAAGCTAGTAGTATTAGTGAGGAGTAAGGAAAAAAATAAGATAAAAAGTTGTCGAAATATGTTGAAAAAAATCAAAAGAATAGTATAATTATAAATAGGATAATAATAATAAAAAAGGGAGAGAAAAATGAAATATTTATATATTTTACAACAAGCTATGGTATGGATTATTACTATTTATTGGGTATATCAGTTAATAATCAGTTTGTGTTCTCTAATAAAAGTAAAGGAAAAACCATTGGTTGAAGATAAAGAACATAGATTCATGATGATAATTCCTGCTCATAATGAAGAAAAGGTTGTTGGAAATCTTGTTGAAAGTCTGCAAAACTTGGATTACAATAAGGATTTATATGATATTTATGTAATAGCAGATAACTGTACGGATTCTACAGCACAAATTGCTAAAGATAAGGGTGTTATAGTATATGAAAGATTCGACGAAAAAAATAAAACTAAAGGATTTGCTCTTCAATGGTTTTTGAAACAAAAAATTGATGAAGATGCTCCATATGATGCATTTTGTATATTTGACGCTGATAATATAGTGGATAAAAACTTTTTAAAAGCAATGAATAAAAAATTAAATCAAGGGGAGGATGTTGTACAAGGATATAGAGACATAAAAAATCCTTCAGATAGTTGGGTTAGTGCAGGATATGCAATTTTCTACTGGACTATGAATAGATTTTATCATTTGGCAAGATATAATTTGGGATTATCGCCATTAATAAATGGAACTGGTTTTATGGTAAGATTTGATGTTGTAAAACCAGATGGTTGGCAGACTAAAACACTTACAGAAGATATAGAATTTTCATTGAAAAGAATTATTGCAGGGAAAAAATTAGGATGGGCAACAGATGCTATAGTATATGATGAACAACCAGTAGGATTCAAACAATCATGGTCACAAAGATCAAGATGGACTGTAGGTCATATACAATGCCTAAAAGAATACACTAAACCACTTGCAGTTGCAGTTAAAGATAATAAAACAGTTATGAATTTTGATGGATTATTGTATATGTTAGGAAGTATTCCTATGTTTGTATTAACTATAGTATTATTAATTCTTAATGTAGTAATATATCTTACAGATGGTATGACTGTGGCTGAACTATTATGGAATGCTTTACGATATGTTATTCCAACATTTTTATTACCAATATTTACAGGCATTATGATAATGATTATAGACAAGAAACCAATAAGGCCTATGATAAAAGGTTTGGTATTATATCCATTGTTTTTAGGCTCTTGGATATTAATAAACTTTAAATGTTTATTTAAAAGAGACACAAGCTGGGAAAAAATTGAACACAATATTTCAAAATCTATTGATGATATGGATTAAAAAATATTTTAAATCAAAAAACACGTAAACCCTATCATAATACAACCCCCGTGCGAATAGAATTAAACAAAAGTATTCACATGGGGGTTTTCGTATGAAGAATTATTCAATAGAACAACGTGCATGTAATTTAGCACATTATATAGTAGAATCAAAAGATACAGTAAGAGGTGCTGCTAGAAAATTTGGAGTTTCTAAATCA
The DNA here is from genome assembly GCA_947624525.1 of uncultured Clostridia bacterium. GTDB lineage: Bacteria > Bacillota > Clostridia > TANB77 > CAG-508 > CAG-492. The sequence goes on from CANQKT010000037.1 coordinate 54,424, forward strand.
ACGGTACACACGGATGTGACCAAATTGCAATTTTTAAACTTTCCAAAAAGTATAGAATTATCAAGGGTTTTCACACATGGGGATTCAGCTAGAGTTAGCATAGCTATTAAAATATAATAATAAAAATCGACATAATTCGACAAAAAGAATAATCGAAATGAAGTGAACCCTGTTTAGTGGACACTGAAAAAAGAATCTATGGGACTACATTAATTTGTAGTCTCATATTTTTT
>CANQKT010000038.1 GCA_947624525.1 uncultured Clostridia bacterium
GCGGGGACATATATGTTTTAATAAATAATAATATTCCTGATTTTTCGAATGAAGATATAAATATACAAGAAGATCACTATTCAAATTTAGAAGATGGAAGAGTTCGGAAAGGCTATGATAAAAACTAGTTTTGAAAAGGTAAATGAAGACAATGATAAAGATAATTATTCATCAATTACACCATCTGGATTTATTCAAAAACAATATGATATAAATGTAGTTCCTGGAAAATATCTATATCATAGATGTCATTTAATTGGTTGGCAAATTGGTGGAATAGATGTAGATGAAAGAAATTTGATGACAGGCACGCGAGACTTTAATTTAAAAGGAATGAAACAATTTGAAGATAAAGTTTATAATTATATAAAACAAAACCAGACAAATCATGTTTTATATAGAGTCACTCCGTACTTTAAAAATGACAATCAATTAGCAAATGGAGTAAATATAGAAGCATATTCTATTGAAGATAATGGTGCTTTACATTTTAACGTGTATGTATATAATGTTCAAAATGGAATTGTTATTGATTATGCAACAGGAGAAAGTAAATTAGCAGAATAGGAGGCAACAAGTTTGGACTTAAATTTATTCAACAATAGAAAGATTGATAATAATTTTTTAAATAAAAATAATGATCTATTAAATACATTTATAGAAGAATTAAAAAATGCACTAAAAAATATTATGAATGAAGGCAAAAGTATGGATGAAAAAAAGAATACATCAGATGGATATAATCTGAATAAGGAAAATAATGTGTTAGAAGAATATAATTTATATGAAAAAAAGAAAATTTATTTGGATAATAAAAGCAAAAGAGGTAATGACTTGGCTTGGGTTATGGATGATAATTCAGTTTGTATATCAGAACATGGCGATGGTGGGCCATACTTTATGGATGAAATAAATTTACCTCGAAATGCAAAAGTTGGAGAGGTATATGAAAAAATAGATGGAAAATATGTTTACAATGAAAAAATTACAGAAGAAATTAATAAAATAGAAAATAAAAGATGAACATTAATTTGTTTTAAAAAAATTATAACTAGAAGTTAGTGGAAAAACTGATTTCTAGTTATTTTTTTACAAAATCAAAAAAATTATCCCTTTTTGCTTTTTCAAGGTCACTTATCTATTAGGAGGAAAAAATAAAAAAATTTTTGAAAAGCTTAACATTTTTAATACCCTAAAGGAACTAGTATATTAGAGGGATAAATTTGTAATAAATATTTTTCATCCTAATAAAATTAAGTAAGTTGTTCGAGCAGTAGCGAGCTACAAATTACTTATGCTGTGTATAATTAGCAAAAATAGAAAGGAAAATTTGTATTGGAAATCAAAAGTGAAATTTTAGAAAATTTATCAAAAAAAGATGAATTGTATCAATTCAGAGTTGGTGATATGAGTGTGGAAATGGCATATTCTAAAAATCAAAAAAGCTTTAATGAATGTATGTTAGCAATTTTAAAACAAAAGGTAAAAATAGGCTGACATTTTATTTTGAGCACGTTACACTATATATAGAAGGGAGGTAAACAATAACAATGGCTGGAAGAAAATCAAAATATTCTTTAGAAAATTCCAATAACAACATATCAAAAGTATGGTCAGTAGCACAATATATCAGACTTTCACAAGAAGATAATGATAATGTCGGAGACAAGCAAGAAAGCAATAGTATAACAAGCCAAAAGGCTTTATTAAATGAATTTATTGTGGAATATGATGATTTGATTGTTTATGATACTTATGTTGATGATGGATACACAGGAACTGATTTTAATAGGCCGGGATTCCAAAGATTATTAGATGATATGAGAAAAGGGAATATCAATTGTGTTATTGTAAAAGACTTATCAAGACTAGGTAGAAATTACATAGAGGTTGGAAATTATATTGAGCAAATATTTCCACTATTTAATGTAAGATTTATAGCAATAAATGATAGTGTGGATAGCTTCAAAAACCCTATGAGTAGCAATACTATTCTTGTTCCGTTTAAGAATTTAATAAATGATGAATATGCAAGAGATACGTCCATAAAAATTAAATCAGCACTAAATGGAAGAAAGAAAAAAGGCGAGTTCGTGGGGAGTTTTCCATCCTATGGATATGTGAAAGATCAAAAAGATAAACATAAGTTAGTGATAGACAAAGAGTCAGCCGAAATTGTAAGAAAAATTTTTGAATGGAAAGTAAATGAAGGACTTGGAAATTTATCAATATGTAATAGATTGAATGATATGGGAGTTTTAAATCCGACAGGTTATAAAAAGAAAAAGCTAAACCAAAATTACAATAATTCTAAAATGAAGCAAGAAGATTATTCATGGTGTCCATCTACTGTAAGAAATATCTTGAAAAATGATGTTTATATTGGAAATGTAACACAAGGTAAAAGAAAAGTAAAAAGCTATAAAATACATAAAGTTGAACAAGTTCCAGAAGAAGAATGGGTAACAGTAAAAAATATGCATGAACCCATTATAGATAAAGATTTATTTGAAAAGGCACAAGGACTAAGACAAATTGACACAAGAGTGCAAAATACAGGAAAATTAAGTATGTGGGCCGGAATATTAAAATGTGCAGATTGTGGAAGAGCAATGCATAAAAAGTATTGCAAGAATACAAGTGGCAATGTTTACGAGTATTACGTTTGTGGAACATATAGAAAAAAATCTAATAAGTTATGCACAAAGCATACTTTGAAAGTGGAAGAACTAGAAAATAGTGTATTAGAGGCTATTAAATTACATATTGAATTATTTATTGATACTGAAGATATATTAGAACAAATAAATAAATCTAAAACAAAGAGACATGCAAATGAAAATATTTTAAATATAAAACAATCAAAAGAAAATGAAATAGATAAAATAAATAAATTAAAAAAATGCTTATATGAAGATTGGAAAAATGAAGACATAACTAGAGAAGAATATTTAGAATATAAGAAAAAGTATGAGCAAGATATAGAAAGAATAAAAGAAATTATTGTAAATCTAGACAAACAAAGGGAAAATCAAAAAGAAATTATTGATGGCAATAACAAGTGGGTAGAAAATTTTAAAAAATATAAAAATATTTCCAAATTGGATAGAGATATTATAATAGAATTAATAGATTTTATTGAAGTATATGAAAATAAGAAAATTAAGATTCATTTTAAATTTTTTAATGAAATTGATAAGATTCTATAATACAATATGTTAGATGATTTTACCACTCAACCTAGTGGCAATCATGGTACCAGTTGATAATGAATATAAAGAAAACGTCATTGAAAAAATATGCTAAGAGAAAAGATTCTAGAATAACTAAAATCCTTTCTCTATTTTACCACAAGCAATTTTTGTACCAGAATTACCACTTGGTTGAGTAGTAAAATCATCTGGCTTATCATGAATAATTAAAACTTTTCCAATAATATCTTGAATTTTAAATTTATTAATTAAAAAACTCATATAACTATAACCATTATTTTCAATTAAAGGTGGCAAATCTCCTACATGAAATGGGTGAGGACATTTGGTAGGATTAAAATGAGTTTTTGCATTTGCAAATTCATCTTCATTGTTTCCGAGTGCAGGAAGTTCCGTTCATGTATATGAAATCCAAAAAATCTTCCGCGTGCATTTATCTTTAGATTGTGGTAAACCATTTATTTTAGCAGTTAATAATACTCCATCTTTTGTTTCTTTGAATGTAACAATACCATCTATTTTGGGATATTTTGTAGAGCCTTTTATATGAGCTCTAGCCGTTTTAAATACATTTAAAAACATAATAAACACCTCTTAATTTAATCTTATAATAACAGTATATTCATTTAATTATATAAAAGTTAAAGAATAAAAACACTATTAAATAATCCGCATAATATATAGTAAAAAAATAATACCCAAAAACATGCAGTGACAAAACACACCAAGGAGGTGGTGTTGCAGCACCTACAGCACAAAAAATTCTATCAGAAGTATTACCATATTTGGAAGTTACCCAAGATAATTTAACAAGTGAAGACATAAAAGTAAATGTTGAAGTGCCCAATATTATAGGTCTTACCTACAAAGAAGCTAAAAAAACATTAGAGGACGCAGGTTTGAAAATTACTATGAGAGAAGACATAGATGTAAAAGATATTCCAGAAGATTTCATAGTTTCTAATCAGGTTCCAAGTAGTGGTGTTCAAGTATTAGAAGGAGGAAACGTAATTGTAGAGTGAATTATTTAACAGTAAGATAATTTAGGGTTGCTAAATTAAAAATTTAGATATATAATAAAAAAAAATTGTAATTGGAGGTTTTTTATGAAGTTAAAAAACATTTTATTAGGTTTAGAAGGTCTGAAAGTTAAGGGCAATCTAGATATAGATATTACAAATCTTAATAGTGATTCAAGAAAAATTAAAGAGAATGGTTTATTTGTAGCTATAAAAGGATATGATGTTGATGGTCATGATTATATAAAAGAAGCAATAAAAAAGGGCGCAGTTGCTGTAATTGCAAGTGTTGACATAGATAAAAAACTATTAAAAGAAATAATGAATGAAATAACAATAATTTTAGCACCAGATACAAGATATGCTCTTGCAATATGTGCATGTAATGCAAATGATAATCCATCAAGAAAATTTAAGCTAGTTGGAATTACTGGAACAAAGGGAAAAACAACTACAAGCTATATGGTAAAAAGAATATTAGAAAAAGCAGGAAAAAAAGTTGGATTGATTGGAACTATTGCTACATATATTGGTGATGAAAAATTAGAAGATAGTGATAGAACTACACCAGAAAGCACAAAATTACAACAAATATTTAGAAAAATGGCAAAAGCAAATTGTGAAGTTGTAATTATGGAGGTTTCTTCACAAAGTCTGAAATTAAATAGAGTAGCGGGTTGTGACTTTGATATTGGTGTGTTTACTAATTTCTCAGAGGATCATATAAGCCCAAAAGAGCATCCAGACATGAAGGATTATTTTGAATCTAAATTAAAATTATTTGATATGTGTAAAGTATGTTTTGTTAATGCAGATGATTTACAAACATCTAAAATTCCAAAGTTATTACCTAATAAGAATATATCAACATATGGAATTGATAATTACTGCAATTTATTAGCAAAAGACATAACAATTACAAATTCTGCAGTTGATTTTAAAGTAAAAATTGGAACTAGAAATGAAAGAATTAAGATTGACATTCCTGGTAGATTTAGCGTGTATAATGCTTTGGCAGCAATAGCTATAACAACTAAATTAGGGTGTGGAGCTGATGAAATAAAAGAAGCTTTATTAGATTTAAAAGTACCAGGAAGAAGTGAACTAGTTGAAAATCCAAAAGGGTTAACAATTATGATAGATTATGCTCATTCACCAGAAAGTTTAGAGAATATACTATCTGCAACTAAATCTTATACTAAAGGAAGACTTATTAGCCTATTCGGCTGTGGTGGTGATAGAGATCCAGGAAAAAGACCTACAATGGGAGAAATATCTGGAAGAATTGCAGATTTTACTATTATCACTTCAGATAATCCTAGAACAGAAGAGCCTGAAAAAATAGTAAATCAAATAGAAGAAGGAATTAAAAAGACAAAAGGTAAATATATATGTATAGTAGATAGAATTGAAGCTATAAGATATGCAATAAAAATGGCTAATAAAAATGATATAATTATTCTTGCTGGGAAAGGTCATGAGCCTTATCAAGAGATTAATGGAGTAAAACATCCTTTTGATGAAAGAATTATAGTCAATGAAATAATGAAACAAAAATAGAAATATAAATTGTCTATTTTAAAATAATTTTTGAAGCAAAAATGGGTAGTAAAGAAGGTAAGAGGAGGAAATAATAAAACATGAATTTTCAAGGTAAGACAGATTTATTATCATTTGTATCTAATATGGAATTTCAAATAAAAATAGTTTTGATATCATTTATAGTAAGTGTAGTTGCATCAATGATAGTAATACCAATATTAAAAAAGTTAAAAGTAGGTCAAATTGAAAGAGATGATGGACCACAATCACACTTAAAAAAGCAAGGAACTCCTACAATGGGAGGAATTATAATAGCTATAACCATTGTACTTATTACCGCATTTTTATATGTTATGTATAATGTTACAGAAACTGGTATAGCAAAGAATTTATTACCATTAGCATTTGTTACAGTAGGTTTTGGCTTAGTCGGATTTGTAGATGATTTTAAAAAGCTAGTATTAAAAAACACAAAAGGTTTAAAGCCGGCATATAAAATGATTGGTTTACTAATAGTTGCAGTAGCTTTTACTTTATATTTGGTCAAAATTTTGAACATAGGGACACAGACATATATCCCAATAATAAAGCAATATATAGACTTACCAATTTGGTTATATATACCATTTGCAATTTTTGTATTATTGGCGACAACAAATGCGGTAAATTTAACTGATGGAATTGATGGTTTATCTACAAGTGTAACAACAATTATAATAACAGCTTTAACAGTAATTAGTATTATATTAGGAGTAAAAGAGGTTACTTTAATAGGATGTACTTTAATAGGAGCATGTTTAGGATTTTTATTGTTTAATTTACATCCTGCCAAAGTTTTCATGGGAGACACTGGCTCATTGCTTCTAGGTGGAGCAATAGCTGGAATGGCATTATATTTGAAAATGCCACTTATTCTAATTATATTAGCTTTAATTCCAATAATAGAAACTGTTTCTGTAATGATGCAAGTATTATATTTTAAAAGAACAGGTAATAGAATTTTTAAAATGGCACCAATTCACCATCATTTTGAACTAAGCGGATGGAGAGAAAATAAAATTGTTTCTGTATTTAGCATAATTACATTAATTCTTTCTATTGTAGCTATAAATGTAATTTAGAAAAATAGTTAAATGAAAAGGAGCGAACAAATGCAAAAGAAAGTAAAAAAAGTGTCGAATTTTGTTAATAATCAATTTGACTTTGGACTATGTATTACAGTTCTTGTGTTGTTAGCAATGGGAATAATAATGATACTTTCAGCTAGTGCACCATCTGCATTATCTACAACAGGAAACAGTTATACATATGTAAAAAAACAATTCGCATTTGCTATAGTTGGTATAATATTAATGTTTGTGATTTCAAAAAAAGATTATAGAACTTATAAAAAGTATTATTGGCCCGCATATTTTGCATCTTGGCTTATTTTATTGTTAGTTCTTATACCAGGACTAGGAGTCTCAGTAAAAGGAGCTACTAGATGGGTAAATTTAGGATTTACTCAATTTCAACCTTCAGAATTAACAAAAATTGGTTTAATAATATTTTATGCAGGATATTTGTCAGATCATAAATCAGAGCTGACAGATTTTAAAAAAGGATTTATAAAACCACTATGTTTTATTATTCCGCCTATAGGAATTCTGTTTGGTGTACAAAATCACTTGAGCGTATCCTTGATAATAGGAATAGTAACTATTACTATGATGGTAATGGCTGGATGCAGAATTTCTCATTTCGCAAATGCTGGAATTATTGGACTATCAGGGTTAGCTGGCTTAGTAGGTTTATTGCAAGTGTCAGGTAAAGGAGGATTTAGATTAGACAGAATCGCTACATATTTTGATCCATGGTCTGATGCACAGGGTACTGGATACCAAATGGTTCAAAGTTTATATGCTATTGGCTCAGGAGGATTTTTTGGAGTAGGACTTGGAGAAAGTAAGCAAAAATATTTATATATTCCAGAGCCACATAATGATTTCATTTTTGCTATATTGGCAGAAGAATTAGGATTCGTAGGCTGCTTTTTTATAATAGCTCTATTTGCAATATTCATTTGGAGAGGAATTTTAATTGCAATGAGAGCACCTGATATGTTTGGAAGTTTAATGGCTGTTGGAATTACAACTTTGATAGGAGCACAAGCTATAATTAATATTGCGGTTGTAACTGCATCTATTCCAACAACAGGAATGGCTTTACCATTCTTTAGTTATGGTGGAACAGCTTTACTTATTCTGCTTTGTACGGTTGGAATATTGCTTAATATTTCCAGAGCATCATCTAAAGTTTAAGTGCGCAATTTAATACTTGCGCACTATTTAATATAGGGGGGAAAAATATGAGAGTTATAATATCTGCAGCTGGAACTGGAGGTCATATCAATCCAGGCATCGCAATTGCTAATAAAATAAAAAAAGAAGAACCTGATTCAAAAATAATTTTTATAGGAACTTCAAGGGGATTAGAAACGGATTTAGTACCGAGAGCTGGATATGAATTGAAAACTTTAGAGGCATATGGCTTAAAAAAGAAAATTACTTTTACAAATCTTAAGAATATGATAAAAACAGTTGCAAGTACTAGATTAGCAAAAAAATATATAAAAGAATTTAAACCAGATGTTGTTATAGGAACAGGAGGCTACATATGTGGCCCTGTATTTGCAGCAGCAACTGCTAATAAAATTCCATCAATTTTACATGAAAGCAATGCTTATCCAGGTAGAGCTGTAAAAATGTTTGCAAAAAAAGTAACTAAAGTATTGGTTGGTTTTGAGGCTGCAAAAGAAAGCTTATCAAAGGCAAAAGAAATTGTAGTTACAGGAACTCCAACAAAAATAAAAAAAATACAATTAACAGATAAAAGAAAACAAGAGTTAATAAATGAACTAGGTTTAAATAAAGAATTACCAATTGTTTTAGTTTTTGGAGGTAGTCAAGGAGCAAAGGCTATAAATGATGCGATAATTGGAATGTTAAAGGAAAATAAAATAAAAAATTATCAATTAGTTTGGGCAACTGGTCAAAAGCAGTTTGATATAATAAAAGATGAGCTTAGCAAAAACAACATAAGACTTGATAATTTACAAAATTGTAAAGTTCTGCCATATATATATAATATGGAAGAAATGTATGCACTTTCAGATTTAATTATTGCTAGAAGTGGAGCTATGACCATAACAGAACTTGCTATAACATGCAAGCCCGCTATATTTATTCCATTACCAAGTGTTGGAGCAAACAGACAAGAAGACAATGCTAGGGTTGCTGAAAAACTAGGTGGAGCAGAAGTAATATTGAATTCAGATCTAAATAGTAATAATTTATCTGAAATGCTAAATAAATTAACGTCTAACCCAAATTTGTTGAAAAAAATGGGTCAAAATATTAATAAACTTGAAATAAAAAATGTTGAAGACAAAATTTATGAAGAGATTTGTAGTGTAGTAAAAAAATAGATGCTGTCGAATTTTATAAAATTGAGTAAAATGTAGTTGGTTTAAGTAATATCTAGTAATAATTTGACATACGAAAATACTTGAAATATAAGCTTGTATAGATTATATTGAAGTAGGAGGATTTTTTGTATGGAAATAATTAAAGAATTTTATGGAGGCACATCAATTGATAGTAATGATACAGAATGTGTTATAAGAAAAGGAAAGATTGAATTAAAATATTATAAAATTATTAGTAATATAATTGGAAAAAAGCATACACATAAGAAATATGGAATAGAAGTTGTAAAAAAATATGTTAATAATAATATAGTTAGTGAAGAAAAAAAGGAAATTTTTAATTGTATTGAAAAGGAAGAAGTGGCAGATAGGGTGTTAGAGTTACTTAAAATTAATAAAGTTTCTCCAATCAATGTAGTGGATATTTTGGAAGATTTGTCTTTTAAGAAAAATGAAGTAGTTATTAGATAATTCTAGCTAATACTTTTGAATTATACTACTCTATAGTTTTAATGAAATATGGTAAGAAAAGGAGTATTGTATGGAGAATTTGGAAGAAAAAACAAGGTATATATTGAAGAAATATGGAATAAGTGCTAATAAGAGTTTGGGACAAAATTTTTTGATTAATCAACAAGTAGTAGATAATATTATTGAAGCCTCTGAAATTAGTGAGGAGGATTTAATAATCGAAATTGGTCCGGGACTTGGAACTCTTACTGAGAGTTTACTCGAATGTGCAGGAAAAGTTATTGCGATTGAGTTAGATGAAAGAATGATAAAAATCCTAAAAGATAGATTTTTTATGTATGAAAATTTTGAAATAATAAATGATGATGTTTTGAAGGTTGATTTAGCAGAATTGATTAAGAAAGAGAAATCAGAAAATAACTTAAAGAACGTTAAAATTGTGGCAAATCTTCCTTATTATATTACTACTCCGATAATTATGAAATTATTGGAGGAAGAATTAGATATACAGAGTATTACAGTAATGATTCAAAAGGAAGTAGCGGATAGACTTATTGCTATTCCGGGAGAAGAGTATACAGGAGCTATTACATATAGTGTTTATTATTATGCTGAAGCAGAAAGTATTATGATAGTGGAAAAAAATTCATTTATACCCGAGCCAGAAGTTCAGTCTAAAGTTATAAAACTTAAGATTAGGAAAGAACCAATTGCTGATTTGAAAAATAAAGACTTATTTTTTAAAATCATAAAAACTAGTTTTATGCAAAGAAGAAAGACTTTGATTAATGCATTGGTTAATGGTGGAATATTTAAGGATAAAGTTCAGGCTAAGTTGATTTTTGAAAAGCTTGGATTTGATGTTAATATTAGAGGCGAGAAGTTAAGCATACAAGATTATGCAAAATTGTGCGAAGCTCTGCAATAAGTAATAATAATAAAATTAAAAAGGTGATTATAGAAAAATTAAAAAATGTATTGTGTTTTATGTAAAAGAAATGTTATAATATATTTAGTAGTAAAATAAAATTTAGAAAGGTTTAATTATGAATCAAATATTGGTAAATAAAAAAGTTTATGTAACACCTAAATTAATAAGAAAAAAAAGATTCTATAAAATTCAATTTATAGTATCTGTATTAATGGTTTGTATATTAACTTTATGTTATGCATATTCTGATTATGATAAAAGAAAAGATGAGTCTATGTCACAAGATATATTAAACAACATTTATTCATCAAACAATCAAAGTTCTACAGATGAAGAAAATTTACCAGATGATACCTTGGTTATTGCACTTAATGAAGACATTGAACAGGTGGAAAATGAAAGTGTTGATAATGCTAAACAAGTTGTAGATAAGTTTGACACCATATATAAAACACCAAAAGGAACAGAGTATAAAGTTGATTCTATATTGAATATTCCATCATTAGGAATTAATTATCCCGTTATATCTGAGTGTACAACAGAGTTGTTGAAAATTTCATTGAATAAATTTTGGGGATGTGAACCAAATGAAGTAGGAAATTATTGCATAGTAGGACATAATTATGATGGTAAAGATATATTTTTTGGAAAACTTCATAAAATTCAAAATGGTGATATAGTAGAGCTTGAAGATAAAACTGGAAGAAAGCTTCAATATAAAGTTTATAATAAATTTATTGTAGTGCCAACTGATGTAGACTGTACTAGCCAGATAACAAATGGCCAGACTGAAATGACTTTAATTACATGTAGTGATGGAGGAAAAACTAGATTGGTTGTAAAATGTAGAGAGATTTAATTATTAATTATAAATAGGACAATAAATCCGAAGCTAAAATTAATACTTAAAATGAATAAAAAGGAAAAACATCTCATATATTATAATATGGGGTGTTTTTATGATTGTAATACGAAAAAAAAGGTTGATTTTAATAATAAGTTTATTATGTATTTCTCTAACTACAGTTATGATAAGTAATTCAACGAGGTATTCTAATACTGTTGAAACTGTTAATTTACCCGTTTCAAATAAAGTAATAGTTGTAGATGCTGGGCATCGGAGTTCCAGATGAACGGATAATTTTATTAACCCCAACTGAATAACAACAATCTTTTACGATGAAATAAGGTGTTTGAAGGCACTTTATTTTTTATGCTCATTAAGGAAAACAGGAGGAAAATATTGTGAAAGATAATGAATATAAAAAAATAAAATACTATTTATACAATTATAAAAAATTAGCACAAAAGATAGCTGAAAGAGAAGAAGATATTATAGATGGCACAAATGTTGGTCATAATGCTTGGATAAAAGGAATAAATTGTGAAACTAATTCTTTAGAAAATCAAGCAATTAAGCTGATGGAAGATAAAAAGTTAATAGAATTAAAAAGATGGCAAGTTTTCTTAAATAAGAGAAGAATTTATCCACAGGATACCCCCTATGGACAAAATTGTCGATACCCCTCTAGTCAAAATTGTCTATACCCTATGGACAAAAATGTCGAGGAGAATAATATAATAACTAATAATATAAATACTCTGACACAGAGAAAGAAAAAATTTGCTGAAAAAGTTTTTTTATATGATTATGAGTATGAGGATTTGGTTAAGGTGTATGGAAAAGAAAAAACTCATAATTGTATCTATGAATTAGATCTATATAAAAAAGAAAAAGGTGTTGAATATTATAGTGATTATGATGCAATTAAAAGATGGGTAGTTAAGAGAGTAGACGAACAAGCGAAAAAAACAAAAGATGTGCAATTTAAAAATACACAAACTAAAAGAAACTATGCTGATAATTATGAACAGAGAGAATATTCAGATGATTATTGGCATCAATTTTATATAAATTAAATCAAAGCAGTCTAATTAAAAAAATTAGGTTGTTTTTTTATTACAAAAAATGGAGGTATCTATATGAAAATAAATAGAGTTAAGAGAATTGTTAGAAAGAATTTAAGAGATTATTCTAATTATGAGCAAATAATTGAAGATTTACAAAAATCAAAGGAAATTGCAAAAGGTAAAGATGTTAATTCATCAATACAAAGTAAAAATAGAATTAGTAATTCGGTTGAGGTACAAGCAATTAGAAATATAAATATTGATTTAAAAATAGAAGAAATTAAAAGATGGAAAGAGATTTTTGATTTAGTGTTTGAAGAGGCTAAAGAGGAATATTCAGATAAAGAAAAGGCTTTAGAATATAAATATAAAAATAATATGTCGTTAAGTGCAATACTCAATATATTAAATATTCCTCCTAGTACATTAAGAAATTGGCTAGTAGAATTTGTGTTAGAATGTACAATTTTTGCAGTTGATAAGGGTTTAGTAAATATAAATAAAATATGACAAGATTAATTGAAACTTTGGAGGAGGTTCATAATGATAAGAAATGAAGTTATACATAACATAATTAAAGATATGGTAAAGTATTTAACTCCATATCAGCTACAAAAGTTAAAAGCTACATTACAAAGTGAATTAGAAGATGTGGAAATTAATTTAATATTAGATAAAGAAAAATTAAATACTGATAGAAGTTCGAATGCGAATTTATTAAAAATGTTTATATCAGCTAAAGAAGTAGAAGGTTGTTCTAATAAAACATTAAAATATTACAAAGAAGTTTTGGAAAAGTTTATAAATGATATAGATAAGCCAATTAAAGAGACTGTAACTGATGAAATAAGGCATTATTTAACGAATTACAAAGAACAACGAGGTTGCTCATTAACAAGTATTGATAATATTAGAAGGGTATTTTCTAGTTTTTATAAATGGCTTGAAGATGAAGATTATATAGCGAAAAGTCCTGTTAGAAGAATTCATAAGATAAAAACCTTAACACAAGTAAAAGAGGCTTTTTCTGATGAAGAAATTGAAAAAATGAGGGAAGGTTGTAAAGGTATAAGAGAATTAGCAATAATTGAATTATTATATTCAACAGGTATAAGAGTGGGGGAACTTGTTAATTTAAATATCAAAGATATGAATTTTGTTGAAAGGTCTTGTATTGTTTTAGGCAAAGGAAATAAGCAAAGAGAAGTTTATTTTGATGTTAGAACAAAATTGCATATAGAAGAATATTTAAAAACAAGAGATGATGATAACGAGGCTTTATTTGTTTCAAAAAATAAACCTTATCAAAGGTTAACATCTGCAACTATTGAGTTATTTGTACGAAATTTAGGAAGGTCTTTAAATATTGAAAAAGCACACCCACACCGATTTAGAAGGAGTTTTGCATCACTTGCAATAGACAAAGGAATGCCTATTGAACAAGTGCAAAGATTACTTGGTCACATTAAAATTGAGACAACAATGCAATATGCAATAGTAAAGCAATCTAATGTCAAGTTTTCACATAGAAAATATATCGGCTAGTAATAGAATATTTTTTGTTTTAAACTATTGAAAAGTACCATTTTTATTGATAAAATATTTGTATAAAGAATAATTGTTGGTGAATAAGAATTTACTAAACAAAATAGTAATTTACTTTAAAAAACTCATAGTTTGTGATTAGAATACTTGAAGAAATTAACATAATATGCTATAATTA
>CANQKT010000039.1 GCA_947624525.1 uncultured Clostridia bacterium
ATCGGTTTAAACAATATATGGTACTCAAAGTATATTAATTTCAAAAAGTTGTGACATATGATTGACTAACATACAATAATGAAATTAATTTTTGAATAAAACTATTGAAATATGTACATTATTTATATATAATGTAACAAAATGCATCAAAGCAGAATATATTTACAATTAAAGGAGAGTGTTAAACTTGGCTAATTTAGAAGAATTAGAAAAATATAGAAAAATACATATGATAGGAATAGGTGGAGTAAGTATGAGCGGTATTGCCGAAATACTAAAACACTGGGGATTTAGTGTAACAGGATCAGATGCAGCACAGTCAGAATACACAGACAGTCTAATCTCTCACGGGATTCCTGTCAAAATAGGACATGACATGGAAAATGTTACAAAGGCAGATTTAGTAATATATACAGCAGCCATAAGTCAAGATGATCCAGAACTAGTTCAAGCTAGAAAATCTTATATTCCTACTATCGAAAGAGCAGACTTTCTAGGTTTGCTTACAAAAGTATTCAATGATACAATTTGTGTATCAGGTACACATGGTAAAACAACTACAACATCAATGATATCAAGCTGTTTTCTTGAAGGCAAACTAGACCCAACCATTCAAGTAGGAGCATATTTTAATCAAATAAATGGCAACTATAGATTAGGAAATAGCGAATATTTTATTATAGAAGCATGTGAATATGTTGAAAGTTTTTTAAAATTTTATCCAAAAACTGAAATAATACTAAATATAGATAATGACCATTTAGACTATTTCAAAGATATGGAACATGTAACTTTAGCATTTAAAAAATATGTTAAACTTTTACCCGCAAATGGTTTATTAGTTATTAATAGTGATGATCCAAACTGTGCATCATTATCAAAGATAACAGAAGCAAAAACAATAACTTTTGCTCTAAATAGTCAAAATGCTAACTTTATAGCACGAAATATTACTTTCAATAAAAACGGATATCCTACATTTGATGTTTACTATAACAATACCTTTTATAAAACTATTTCACTATCTGTTACAGGTATGCACAATGTTCTAAATGCTCTAGCATGTATAGCAGTTTGCCATATGTATGGTTTAAACAAAGAACAAATAAAAAATGGATTATTAAAATTTACTGGTGCTCATAGAAGATGTGAATTTGTTGGAGAATTTGGAAATCATGTTTGTGTATATGATGATTATGCTCATCATCCAACAGAAATAAGAGCTACCGCTTCTGCCATCAAAATGAAATCCTACAATAAATCTTGGGTAATTTTTCAGCCACATACCTACAGTAGAACCAAAAATTTGTTACAGGATTTTGCAAAAGCATTAACTTTGTTTGACAATATAATTGTTACAGATATATATGCAGCACGTGAACAAAATATTTACAATATTAAGTCACAAGATTTAGTTGATGAAATTAAAAAATTGGGCAGAAAAGCAGTATACCTTTCAGATTTCAATGAAATTGCTAATTTTGTAAAAACAAATGCACTTAACAATGATATAGTTCTAACTTTAGGTGCTGGAACTATTACTAATTTAAAAGATTTACTTGTAGAACATGTTGATGATTAACTTTTTTAGATTTTGACGCAGTTGAGAGTAGTCGGTGCAAGAATCACATAATTCTTGCACCGACTACTCTTAACTATGCCCATATTTCAATCTCTAATGTATATCTTCTAAAGCAAGTGTTGGATAAGTAAATTCAAAGCCATCTTTTGTTATCTGACCAGAAGTTATATGATCCAAATTCATAGTATTACTTCCCCTTAAAAAATATTTATATTTTATATTATCATCTATATTACCATTTCCAATAATTATAGGATCATCCCATGTTGTATCAATAGCATACCAATCATTTTTAATATAAACATAATCCCATGCATGTCGTTCACTTTTACCATTTTCATCAATAGCAGTACCAGATACCACAACACAAGGTATACTCAATTCATCCATTAAATATTTAAATACTCTAGCATACCCCTCACAAACCACGCTCTTATTAACTAAACTGCCATATATATTAGCAGTATTTTCTCCATTAGAAGTATCATATGTTATATTGTCAACAATCCAATCATGAACATATTTAATCTTTTCATAATTATTTCCTGTTGCATTTTTTAAGATCTCATTTTTTACATTTTCAACCTCCTTAATGGCCGTGTCTACTTCTTCCTTGCTAGAAAATTCATCTATAAAATAGTTATTTCCTTTTTCTTTATCCTTACTTATAAAAAACTCATAAGTAGAACCCCTTTTGTCTGTAGTAACTTTTGTAACTAAACAAACCTTACTGCTATCTATGTAAAAATATTCAGACCTATCCATAACAAAAGCATCCCATGCTTTTTGGAATTCCTGAGCAACAATATCTTTACCATTATCCCTATTAGCAACCTCATTTAAAACTGATGGTAAAGGAATATTTTCCTCCCCATTTTTTAATTTCTCTATATTATTTTCTATTGTTAAATATATTCTTTTAGATGTATCATTTAACTGTTGATAATAATAATACTTCTGAGCCTCAGTCAACTTCTCCTCTTCAGGGAACTCAATATTATCACTTTCATTGACCTTCTTTTTTCCAAGAATAACACCAGTATTTTGTTCTATAAATGAAATCCCCTCATCTCTCCATTTAATCAATTGTTCTTGAAACCCATTAGGATCTCTACTATAAAAGAAAATCACCGCCACCATAAGGACTATTAACAATATAATCATTATAACTAAAAATGATACACATCCACTTTTATTTTTATTATTATTATTTCTCATCACATTCATCTCCATAAATTAATTTTAACATTTCTCCATCAAAGTGTCCATATCTTTTTAAGAAATTTTCATTCTACCTCCCTCATCTGCTTAATCATCATATCCGCAAAAACTGCGTACCCTTCCTCTGGATTTTGAACCAGCACATGTGTGACTGCTCCGAACAAACCTACCATTTTGAATAATAGGCGAACCACTCATTCCTTGAATTATTCCTCCGTGTTTTATCCAAAAGTCTCTCATCAGTTACTTTTATCAGCATACTTTTATTATCATAATTATTACTAACATAAACCTTTTCAATCTCTATTTCATATTGCTCTTTCTCCCCATTCTTTAATTCACAAATCATATATGCTTTACCTTCTTCAATTTCACTTCTTAACGCTACTTCCATTTCCTCTGAAGATGATAAATCTAAATTTTCCTTATTAGTGATATTGCCACATATACCAAAAGAGCCATTCTTATAGACATTACCAATTTTAAGTCCAGACTCTATAGTCCCTCTTATCTCACCGTGGATCTCCCTTTTCTCCTTTTATTATAGATACAATTGAACTTGTAGTTAATTCTCCATTTGAAATTTCGACTATCTCTCCAGTATCTATATCTGTAATTCCATGACCTAATGCTGCAAACATACCTGTTGATGGTTCATAAAATGTTGCTGTACCAACTCCTGCTGCTGCATCTCTTACCCATAAACCTAATTTATATTCATTTTCTGATGTTTTAGTAGGAGTTATATTTGCTGTTTTTTTACTCTCATCTCTTATATACACTATTTGTAACTCACTACCATTTGATTTATTTATGTTTTCTATTAGTTCATCTGTATTTTTTATAGCCACATTATTAACTTGAATTATTCTATCCCCTTCTTTTATTCCAGAATTTTCATAAGGCTTATATTTTACATTATCCGCTCCTTTAATTTCAGACATTCCAACAACCAATACTCCATCTGTATATAACTTTAGACCAATCGAATTACCTAGTGGAATTACTGTAGTTCTAGGTAAAACACTTACATCTATTTCCTTTAATGGAATTGTTCCAAACAAATCCAAACTTAAATTAATAGTACCTACATTATTTGATAGTTTTCCAGATAAATTAGTTGAAGCTTGCATTGCTTGATAAGAGCTATAATCACTTTCCTTTGTATTTATTTTTAAACCATATATTGTTTTTAAATTAATATCTTCACCTTGAAAAACAACTATACTTTTTGGTAAAAGTGTTATATTACATACATATATATATATAATTAAAAAAAATAAAATTAATAAAATTGGTCTAATTTTCTTTATCATAAAATCACCTAAGTATAGATTACCCAATTTTATTAATTTTTACACACATATTCTATGTACTTGTCGATTATTAATGATAAATCAATACTAATAACATTAGCATAAAACAAAAACATATGCGTAATTTGAATTAAATGTTCATATTTTATCTTCGTATATATCTTCTTGTAAAATACTGGTTTGTCGCATTTCTATTACAACCACAACATGAGTTATTTGAATTATCACTTTCATCATTTGTGTCTTCATTTTCGCTATCATTAGCACTATTATTGCCATTACTGTTTCCACAACCACAAATTCCACTATTATTTATTCCATTGATACAAGGATTATTACTGTTATTTATTAAACAACAAATAAATCTAACTACCAACGCTGTTATTAAAGCAAGCAGTGTATATAGAATTGCAAAAACAAGGAAGCTTTCATCAAATGCTGCAAAAGTTACAATTAAAAATATTGCAAAAAAAGTAGCTGCCACTAATAATGGGGATTGCAAGATTTTTTGCAATACAATCGAAAGAATTATAGTTGCAACAGGAATAGCAAAAAAAATCAACAAAGTATTCATACGCATTTCTCCTAACCAGATTTTTATATATAGTATGCTAATACTTTGTTAACTGTGCATTTATTAAACATTTTTTATTGATTATGTATCTATGGGTTAACTATAATTTTTTTATCAATTACTTATTTGCAAATTAATTGTTCGTTTTTCACTCCTTATGTATTGTTGATTTAATATTCAACCTTCAATAAATATAAGCCTTGAGGTGGTAAGGTTTTTCCTGCTTGTTGTCTATCACCTGATAAAATAATTTTAGGAATATCCTCACTATTTATTTTTCCTAATCCTACATCAACCAAAGTTCCTGAAATAATTCTAACCATATTATATAAGAAACCACTCCCAGTCAGTTCAATATACACTCTTTCCCCATGTACTTCAATATTGGTTTTAAAAATTTTCCTAACACTGTTTTTGCTACTAGTTCCACTTGCTTTAAAACCTTTAAAATCATGTTCACCTTCAAAATATTTAATAGCTTTCTTCATTGCTTCTATATCCAATCTAATAGGTACATGATACTCCTGATTTCTATAAATAGCACTACCATATTCAGAATTATTTATTACATATCTATAAGTTTTCTGCTTACAATTATATCTACTATGAAATCTTTCATCAACTTCCTCAGCACTTTTAACAACAATTGATTTTTTTACTTTCGTATTTATAGCAATAGGAAATTTCTCTACAGGAATACTACTATTTGTTTTAAAATTTGCAACCTGACCTAAGGCATGTACTCCAGCATCAGTTCTACCTGAAGCATTTAATTCAATATTATCCTCCTTCGTAATCTCCCCAATTGCTCTTTCAAGTTCCCCTTGAATATTTAATTTATTAGGCTGTTTTTGCCAACCATTAAAATCTTTTCCATCATACTCTATGGTTAATTTAATATTACGCATCTTAATTCTCCATTCATAATCAATATTATATAGTTTATTTTTACTTCCAACATTTTAGTTTTATATTTCTGTAGAGTAGTCCAATTCAATAGTTATGTAATGCCGTTAAATATATTATTATGAAGTGTAGTGCGCAGCTTGGCACCCCCACCTAAAGTCTTCCTCTCAAACTCCCACGCCAGCAAACGAACGGAATAATAATATATTTAACGGCATTACATAACTATTGAATTGGACGGCTTTCTGCAAAAAAGGGCGAAATCCTTCGCCCATTATTTTGATTTAGTTTCCGTTTGCTTTCCATTAATTTTCTTTCTAATCTTATCGATACTACTATCCATACCATTAATATTATTTAATAACAATTGCCTCAAATTATCCTCATCAATATCAACAATCAATTTTCCATCTTTAGCAACAGAAATTTTTCCAGACTCTTCAGAAACAATAATAACAATGCTATCAGTTTCCTTTGCCATTCCCAATGCTGCTCTATGCCTTGTTCCTAAAGCTTTTGAAATATCACTATCACTAGCTAAAGGTAAAATACATGCTGCAGCCTTTATTTTGTTCTCACTAATTATAACTGCACCATCATGTAAAGGAGTATTGGGAACAAAAATATTTACCAATAATTGAGGAGAAACATCAGAGTTTATTATAATACCTGTATCAATAATATCTTGAACTTTAATATCTCTTTCAATTACAATAAGTGCACCTGTTTTGGTTTTAGCAAGCTCACTTACAGCTATCATTATTTTATAAACATCTTCTTTTGACTTAGTTTCTAATGCTTTTTCTATTCCAAAGAACTTAGTCAATTTATTAGTTCCAAGCTGTTCTAATGCTCTTCTTAATTCTGGCTGGAATATTACTATTAATGCTATAACACCATAAGATAAAAATGATGTTAATATATAGTTTAATATTTGCAAATGTAATAAAGAGCTTAATGCAGTTATAACAATATATAAAAATATTCCCTTCATTAATTGCCATACTCTAGTTTTCCTAGAAGATTTTATCATCTTATATATAAGAAAGACTACAATTACTATATCTATTATTAGTGGAACTAATTTTATTGGATATTGATATAATTCATGAACATAATCTACTATATTTTTTTGAAAATATGTATTTATATTCTGCATAAAATTTTCTATCATATTTTATCTCCTATAATTTCATATTATCCTCTTGCTTGTATTAGATAATAAAGCAATGTGAAGCATACAGATCCAATCATTAAAAAGGCTAATATACCTGCCATTATTTTTACTAAAATACCATTACTTCCATTATTTTTTCTTGACATAATTCATGTCCTCCTTTGTAAAAACTCTACATAATTATGTTAGCACAAGTTTAGATTTTTTTCAATATTTTTCGAGATTTATTTTTTTAATTTATTAATAAAAAAATTACGAATTTTTGTTCATTTTTCATTGCAATTATTTTCTTTATGTGTTATATTATATATCATAGGAAATGATAATAAACAGATGTGGTTGCCTCTTTTTCCGTAACACCTGTTACGAGTAAGGAGGTGGTACATATGATAGAAAGTTTTTTATTAGAAATAATATATTTACTTATATTCGGTCTTGTAGCCGAAACTATCTGTGTATTTGCCTTAATTATAGTCATTATAATTTTGAGCAAGTAAAAAAACAACACACATCTGTAACTTTAGCTGGTTTAGATGTGTGTAACATTAAATACTGGCAACCACGTTTGTGGTTTATCATTTCCTATTTATATTATATACAAGTTTCCTCTAAAAGTCAAACATAATTTCAATCTTTTTTTATACTATAGAGTAGCAGGAAAGCAAGCCAAAGACCTTACCTTCTAAGTTTAGCTCCACACTTACTCTCAACCATACCAATAATAACCTCAACAACTTTCTCAACTTCTTCCTCAGTCAAAGTTTTCTTTGAATCCATAAAAGTCAAACTATATGCAATAGATTTTTCATTTTCAGCAACATTTTCTCCAGTATACACATCAAAAACTTCTACTTCTGTCAACAAACTACCAGCAGTCTTCTTAATCACATTTTCAACCTCTTTAGATTCAATACTTTTATCCATAACAAAAGCCAAATCTTTCTTAATAGCAGGAAATTTAGAAATTTCTTTAAATTTCATCTTACCAGTTCTTTTATCAAGTAACTTATCCAAATTAATTTCCAAAACATATACATCATCATTTGTTACCTGTGGATGTAATTTTGCAATAACACCTACAATATCGTTATTAACTGATATATCTGCACATTGACCAGGATGGAATTCTTCTACCTCATTTCTCATATGTACAAAACTATATCTATTTCCATATCCCAAATAATCCAAAATTTCTTCTGCAACACCTTTAATAATATAGAAATCCACATCTTTCTTATTACCTAATCCTAAGTAATATTCACCAGTCATTAAAACACATAATTTACTATTTTCTCCATACTCTTCGCCTTTTTTATAAAATCCTTTTCCTATTTCAAAGATAGATACATCCTTTATATTACGAGCTTTATTATATTCATAAGTTTTTACCATTGAAGGAATTAAACTATATCTCAAAGTATTTCTATCTTCAGTCAAAGGATCTAGTAATTTTAGTGTTGTAAAATCTTCATTTGTGTATTTATCAGCTTCATTTTCATTTACTAATACATATGTTAGAGTTTCATTTAAACCTAAAGAAGCCATTTTATTTCTTATCTCTCTAATTGTTTTATTATATGAGCCTGATTTCATTGGAAGTATTGGCAATTTTCCTTTAATATTATCAACCCCAAAAATACGACCAACTTCTTCAATTAAATCTTCTTTTATACTAATATCTAATCTTCTTCTTGGTACTAATACACGAATATTTCCATCTTCTGAATATCCTGTAAATTTAAGCCTTTTGAAGACATCTATTACTTCATCTTCTGAAAGATTAGTTCCTAAAACATCATTTATATTTTCAACTGTTATAAATATCTCTTTATCCTGTTTATCAGTTCTATCATATACACATAAACCAGAAATTATTGTTGCATCAGCATATTTTTCTAATAAATGACATGCTCTTTCAACAGCCATATATGTTCTATTTGGATCTAAGCCTTTTTCAAATCTGTTGCTCGCTTCGCTTCTAACAATTTTTTTAGATGTTTTTCTAACTTTAACACCATCAAATATAGCTGATTCTATGATAATATTTTTTGTATAATTTTCAACTTCTGTTGTTAATCCTCCCATTACACCAGCTAAGCCAATTGAAGCCTCATCTGTTGCTATTACAATATCATTTTCATCTAATGTTCTTTCTATACCATCAAGAGTTGTTAACTTTTCACCATTCTCAGCCATTCTAACAACTATCTTTTTACCTAATCTATCTGCATCATAAAAATGTAATGGTTGCCCCACTTCTAACATTACATAATTACTTATATCTACGACATTGTTTATAGGTCTTATACCTGAAGCAATTAGTCTATTTTTTATAAATGTAGGGCTTTCTTTTACAGTAACATTCTCAACCTTCTTTGCTAAAAACAGACTGCAATTCTCTGTTTGAATATCCACTTTAAATGAATTTGTAATATTATACCCAGTCTCATTATGTGATAAATCTATTGTTTTTACTGGTTTATTATATATAGCACCAACTTCATATGCCATACCCAAAATGCTTAATAAATCACCTCTATTAGCAGTAAGTTCAAAATCAATAACACCATCATCCATTCTCATAAACTTAATTGGATCTGCCCCAATAATTGCAGTATCAGGTAATTCATGAATTCCTTCCTTATCTTCTGGTCTCAAGAATTTAGATTCTAAACCTAATTCAGCCATTGAACACAACATACCATTAGACTCAACTCCCCTAATTGTACCCTTTTTAATTACTACATCACCAGGTAAAACTGCCCCAGGCAAAGCCACTATAACCTTTATACCCTTTCTAGCATTTGGTGCCCCACAAACAATCTGTAAAACCTCTTTCCCAACATCAACCATACACACATGCAAATGATCAGAATCAGGATGCTCCTCACAAGACTTAATTTCTCCAATAACAAGATTACTAGCCTCAATAAGTCTCCCAGCATAATCATACTCATTACCAACCCTAGTCATATCCTCAGCCAAAGTCTTAACATCCACATCTACATCAACATAATCCCTCAAAAAATTCAAACTTAACTTCATCTTTCTTCCTTCCTTTCTAACTAACTCACTCCCAGCAATTTGATAAAACTATACTTGAATGAATGTGCCACCCAAACTACCCCATCCTATCAAATTGCCCCAAAAACCTCACATCATTTGTATACAAATACCTCATATCAGTAATCCCATACTTAAACATAGCCAATCTATCAATACCAGTTCCAAAAGCGAAACCGCCATAAACCTCAGGATCATATCCATTCATTTTCAAAACATTTGGATGCACAATTCCAGAACCCAAAAGTTCAATCCAACCAGTCTTTTTACATAAAGAACATCCCTTGCCTCCACAATTGAAACAAGTAACATCAACCTCATATGAAGGTTCTGTAAAAGGGAAGTAACTAGGTCTAAATCTTAACTCTGTACTCTCTCCAAGCATTTTCTTCATAAAAACCTCAAGAGTACCTTTCAAATCAGCCAAAGAAACATGATTCTCTTTTTTATCAATTACCAAACCTTCAACTTGATTAAATTGATGAGAATGTGTTGCATCATCTTCTCTTCTATAAGTTTTACCAACACAAATCATTCTAATTGGCTCATTTCCACCTTTTCTTAACATTTCCCTAGCCTGAATAGCTGAAGTTTGAGTTCTTAATAAATACTCATTTGTAATATAAAAACTATCTTGCATATCCCTAGCAGGATGCCCCTTTGGCAAATTTAATCTCTCGAAACAAAACTCATCTGTTTCTAACTCCGGTCCCTCTATAACATCATATCCCATTGATACAAATAAGTCCTCAACCTCCTCTATTGTTCTATTTAAAGGATGTTTACTACCTCTTTTAATCTTCTTGCTTGGCAATGTAATATCAATTGTTTCATTTTTTAACTTTCTATTCAATTCCTCTTCCTTAAAAGCTTCCTCTTTCTTTGAGATTAGACTTTCTAATTCCTCTTTAACCTTATTAACCAAATTACCTATAATTGGTCTTTCCTCGGCAGACAATGCTCCCATTCCTCTTAAAATAGAAGTTAATTCCCCCTTCTTTCCCAAATATTTTACACGCAATTCATTAAGTTCCTTTATATCATTTGCATTTGATATCTCAGAAATTGATTTTTGCTTAATTTCTTCAATTTGTTCTCTCATATAAATTTCTCCCCTTACATAAATTTAGATTTTTTAAGGATTAATCCATAAACCTTTTTTACAATATTTTTAATAAAAACAAAAAGAGCCATTTATCCTATTATATAGGACGAAATGACTCCGTGGTACCACCTAATTTTGTAAATTAATTACCTCATTTAGTTATATCGTAACAACCGCTTCTACCTACTCTCTATACTTCAATT
Source organism: uncultured Clostridia bacterium (assembly GCA_947624525.1). Taxonomy (GTDB): domain Bacteria; phylum Bacillota; class Clostridia; order TANB77; family CAG-508; genus CAG-492. Next base: position 11,148 of record CANQKT010000039.1, read on the forward strand.
TCCGTAAAAGACCAAAAAAGTGAAATTTCAAATAATTAATTATACTAGGATCTCACCCCTCCTAATTCTCTGTAATAATTTTACTAACTATCCTACTTTGCTTTTTTATTGGTTTTCAATTCAATTGCATATATAATATCACTTTTTTCATAAATAATCAATAGTTTTACAAGCAAAAATTTGCTATTCTTTAAATTTAACCATTAAAACAACACACTCCCTCGGAGAAATAAAAAAATTTTTGAAAACGTTAACGCAGGGTCTTACAGTTTCTTGCGATACACAACTTGAGGGCGCGTGTTCCATAGCCATCGGAGAGGCTCAAGGGTGTATGCTTAGAAACTGTTAGGCCCGGAGATTACGTTTTCAAAAATTTTTATTTTTATTATTTTATTTCTCTCGGCAAC
>CANQKT010000040.1 GCA_947624525.1 uncultured Clostridia bacterium
AAAAGGCTGTAAGTCTTAATTATCAAGACTTATAAGCCTTTTTTTATTCATTAACTGTCAAAGATGAGATTATAATATACAATAACCTAACTAGGCTAAATAAACCAAGTAGTCATGAAACAACATTAATATTTTTTATTATTAGTACATGGACATTTATTTAAATATATGGTAAAATGTAAAAAAATAATTGGAATATTTTACAAAAATTTTATAAAAAAAGTAAGAAGGAATAGGTAGAAGGTATGAAAAAGGAAACAAAAAAATTATTTATATTAATTGGAATTCTATTAACAATATTAATTTCACGGAGCATTTGTATTACAAAATAATTATACATATGTAATAAAATGGTGGGGTGTGTTGTTGGGACTAGGCCTAATATTTTTCCCCGTTACAGCACTTGTATTTAATAAATTTGATGATAAAGGTTGGATATTTTCAAAAATATTAGGATTAGGAGTTTCAAGCATAATAGTATGGAATTTATCACATTTAAAGTTCCTAGCGTTTACACCATTAAATTGCTATTTAATAATTGTGTCAATTGCAGCTATTAATTTGATGGTATTAAGTGTAAAAAAAAATCAATTTAGTGATGTAAAAAATAAATTAAGTAATATATTAACAATAGAAATAATTTTCTTATTTATATTTATGATGTGGACATATATTAGAAGTACAATGTCATTTATAAACAGTACTACAGAACACTTTATGAACTATGGTTTTGTGAATAGATTGATGAATACGGATTATTTACCAGCAGAAGATTTATGGCTTTCAGGAAATAGTTTGAATTACTATTACTATGGTCATTTTATTACAGCATTTATAAACAAATTATCAGCTAGTCAAGTTGGTGAAAGCTATAATTTAATGCTTGCATTATTAGCAACATTCTTATTTGTAATGCCATATTCTATAGGAAAAAACTTAGCTAAAAATCTTGTAAAAGATAGTACAAAAAAAATATCAAAGGTTATTCCAATTATTATAGCAATAATAGCTGCTTGTTCAGTTTCTTTTAGTGGAACAGTTTATTACACAATTCATAGATTAATATTAAATGAAGACACATATTTCTATCCAGATCCATGCTATTATATTGGATATAGACCTGAAACGAATGACAAAACAATTACCGCGCTTCCTGCATATATGAATGTAGAGGGAGATTTGCATGCACACCATATGGACACAATGTTTGCACTTACAACACTTGCACTATTATTACAATATATGCTATCTGATAAAAAAGAAAATGAACGAAAATTGAAAAAGTTTTTTAATGTAGACATATTCTTACTGGGTATTTTATTAGCAATTCAAAAGATGACAAATTATTGGGATTTTCCAATATATTTAGTAATAATGGGTGCGGTTATTACAGTAAATAATTTTATAAAATATAAAACCATTAAAGATAAAATACTAGTAACACTAACGCAATTACTTGAGATAGTATTATTGCAAGAGCTGCTATCTATATTATTCACAAAAAATCTGTATATTAGTGCTAGTAAGGTATTTTTAACAGATGTAAGGTCTCCATTTCATAAGTTACTGGTCTTATGGGGATTACCAACTTTATGCATTATTATACAAATTATAACTCTTTTATATGACTTCTTTGTGCAAAAAAAGAAAGAAAAGAAAAAATTATTTGAATATATAAAAGAAATGAATTTATCAGATGTATATATAATTATTATAGGATTGTGTGCAATAGGATTAATTATATTACCTGAAATTATATATCTAAAAGATGTAACTGCCTATGAATTTAGAAGAGCAAACACAATGTTCAAACTTTCATATAATGCAGCAACTATGCTTAATATTTGTGCAAGTTATATAATAATAAAACAACTATATGAAAATGGTTTGAAAATCAAAAAAATATTATTTACAGGAATTCTAGTAATATTTATAACTACATTTGGATACCAATTAGATACTATAACATATGTAAATAACAATTTCAAAGCAGAAGCAATGGATTTGCGTGATTCAGAAGCATACATAAGACAAAATCTTCCAGATGATTATGAAGCAATACAATGGATAAAGCAAAATATAGATCCTAATGTTGTGATTATACAAAAACCAAGTTCAAGTTATACAATAGGTACGAGAATATCTGTATTTACTGGAAATCCTACAGTCATAGGATGGCACGGACACGAATGGACATGGAGAGCAGAAGAGGATTATAGTGCACCAGAGATACTTAATGAAAGATGGGCAGATATTTATAAAATATATCAATCACAGGATGAAGAAGAAGTAAGGTCATTGATAGAGAAATATAATATTTCATATATTTATATAGGAAATGTGGAGTATACCGATATAAACAATATAAATTATGATTTGTTATTTAATGTTGGAGAGCTTGTATATGTAAAGGATACAAATTATGTGGAAACTCCGGTCTATATAATAAAGGTAAAATCAAATTAAATCAAATCAAAAAGGAATGATAATGAAAAAAGTGACTTATTTAAATAAAAATGTTTATATGAGATAAAACAAAATTTTATTAAAGTCACTTTTTACATGTTAATAGTATTCCTAATATAATTGAAAACATAATTAATATTATTGATGAAATATTTGTACTAATTAATAGGATTAAAGAGATACAAAATATTACTAAAGTTAATTTATTTATTATAGTATTTTTAGCTAAATCGATGATTGATTGTAAAATTTTCACAAATAAGGCCACAGAAATGGCTTTGAATGCTGATAATACAATATAATTATTTATAAATTTATCAATAACCAGAGAGATAATAATTATTATAATAAATGGGAATATAATAAATGAAATTATAGCAATGAACCCACCAATAAAACCATTAATTTTGTTACCAAGAAAAACTATAGTATTTACAACTGCGGCTCCCGGACCACATCTCCCAAGAGCTAAAGCATCTAATATATCAGCCTTGGTAACTAAATTTCTTTTATTTATTAATTCTTCTTCAAGTATAGGGTACATTGCAGAAATATTTCCTAACATTTGTAAGCCTAAAATAGCAAATACATAAATTAATCTAAGTATTTTCTTCATTGGAAAATCACACCTTTCTTATTTTGATTTTGAAGACGTTTAAGATACATATATATTTTTTAATGACATACATATTCTGAAAAATGTAATATATTTTAATGTAAATTTCAATTTTTAAAACTTAAAAACTATTCCAATAACTAAAGAGATTGCCATTGCATTTAAAGTAGAAATTTTAAATTTCTTTGATATACAATATAAAAAGATGGCTAGAATGATTGATTTGAATTGTATATTATTAATTATAGAATTTAAGCTACTAATTTCAAAAACGTTATTAAGGAAAGCAATTTTAAAAATAGTAAGGCTTCCATCAATAATAGTTGCAAGAGCAACAGCTCTAATTATTTTCAAGATAAAATCAACTTTGCTATTTCCCTTAATTTTATTTAACAATTTACACATAATACTCATAAATAATATTGCAGGTAAAATAAATGATAATGTTGCAATAAAAGCTCCCAAAAAACCATTTAATTTAAAACCAACGTAGGTTGCCATATTACAGGCTAATGGACCAGGAGTAGCTTGAGATATTGTAATCATATTAGTAACATCGTTAGCAGAAAACCAATTTGTATTTTTAGCCAAATCATATATATGTGGCAATGTTGCTAAACCGCCACCAAATGAAAAAGAACCTATTTTAATAAATTCAATAAAAAGTTTTAATAAAATCATAAAAATACACTTCCTTCATGTAATAATTACATTATAGCAAGTGTATGTTTATATTTGAAATATTTATAATTTATATTGGTATAACTTTAAGTTATATTAAATTTTTAAACTCGTTTTTTAATATCTTAATAAAATTGTTTAAATCACTAGACGTATTGTTTCTTTGAACATAAATACCGAATTCAGTAGGCGGAATCTTAAATTTAGTATTTAACACTGTTACTTTACCATCTTCAATTTCTTGTTTTATATAATTTTTATTAACAAGTCCAATACAATCATGTTTTTCTATTATATTAAGCATAGTAACTGAATCAATTTTTTTAATTTCATCTTTAAAATTATTACTCCTTAGAATTTTAACAAACTCCATAGATGAGCTTGTTTCACCTCTAGGAATATATATTATTTTACCTTTCAAATCATTAATATCAATAACTTTATTACGTAAGTTGGATTTATTATTAGCAATAACGACAAAATCAGTATTTCCAAGTTTTATATATTTAATTTTACTAGAATTATACAGATTCTCCGCTATTTTTTTTACTAAAATAATATCAAGATCTCCGTTAAGGAGTTTTTCAACTAGATTATCATAAAACTCTGTAACTGCAGTAATTTTTGAATTTTGATTATTTTCATAAAATTCTGCAATACAGTTACTAAGCACTTTACTAAGCATAGTTGGATATGTTCCAAAGTTAATATTTCTGTTTACTAAAAAGCTATTTTCAGCTTCTTGTATTACTTGCATTGGATTAGAAATAATATCATACAATTTTTTACCGTTTTCAGTTAGTTGCATTCCTTTTATTCTTGAAAACAATATGGTATTTAGTTGGCTTTCTAGATTTTTAATATGCTTTGTGACTGCGGGTTGAGATATGTTTAAAATTTCACTGGCTTTTGTGATGTTTCCTTCTTTTGCTACGGTAATAAAAATTTTATATAATTCTAAATTAACCATGATATGTACTCCTTAAAAATAATTTGAATTAATTATAACATATTGGTGAGGAGATTGCACGTTTTTATTGTAGTTAATTATGGGGGATAATTTGCTAGAGAAGGTTACAGTAGGTTGTGTTGCCGAGAGAAATAAAATAATAAAAATAAAAATTTTTGAAAACGTAATCTCCGGGTCTAACAGTTTCTAAGCATACACCCTTGAGCCTCTCCGATGGATTTGGGACACGCGCCCTCAAGTAGTGTATCGCAAGAAACTGTAAGGCCCTGCGTTAACGTTTTCAAAAATTTTTATTTTTATTATTTTATTTCTCCGAATGAATGTGGTGCTTTAAGGGTTAAGTTATGTAAAGTCTAAGTATCTGAATAGTAATTGGAAAACATTTATGGGTGAGAAAATTTTGACAAATATATAAAGATGTGCTAGAATAAAAATATATTTAATAGAGGAGAGAAAAGATATGTTAAACAATCAATTTATAACCATAACCGAATATAGAGTAAATCAAATCAATTATATATAATTGATTGTTTTAGCGTGTATTAAAACATAAAATTTAAGTGACAAGCCTATTACAATCTTAGTTTGTAATAGGCTTGTATTGTATTTAATTGAAAAAAATTGAAGAATAAAAAGGAGATGATCACAATGACCGAGACAGAAACCGATACCAAAAATAAGGCAGATACCAAAAGCCACACCAATAAATTTACTAAAAGAAGAAAAGTCCTCTATTGAATAAAATTAAATGAAAGAGGGAATAAAAATGATGAATGAAAAAGGCGCGGAGTTATTAAGAAAGATTATTTTAGAAAAATATGAAAATGTTAGATTAGATAGTATAGTAGCTGATGAAAATGAATTTTATTATGAATTTAAAGTAAATGAAGAAATTAGTGAGAATGATTTAGAAGAACTAGAAAAGCTGATTAGAAAATTAGATAATAAAGTATTTGTAAAATTATTAAGAGTAAGTGGTGTTTATTTTGAAGGAGATGCTCAAAATGAGATGATTACTCGTATATCAGGGAAGGCATTTGAAACTAAAGAAGAATTAGAGAAATATGAAGAATTCTTGAAAGATGCAAAAGAAAGAGACCATAGAAAAATAGGTAGAGATTTGGATTTGTTTTGCTTTTCGGATTACTTGGGAGCAGGGCTTCCACTATATACACCTAGGGGAACAATAGTAAAAGATGAGTTACAAAAACAAGTTGAGAAAATTTGTAGAAATTATGGATTTCAAAAAGTAAGTTGCCCATCACTGGCCAATATTAAGCTATTTGAAACATCAGGACATGCACAAAAATTTAATGATGAGTTATTCAGAGTAAGTTCTCCGAAAGGCCATGAATTTGTATTAAAGCCAGTTCAATGCCCACATCATACTCAAATATATGCTTCAAAAATAAGAAGTTATAGAGATTTACCAATTAGATATATGGAGTCAGATAAACAATATAGAGCCGAATTGCAAGGCTCTGTGGGTGGTTTGTCAAGGGTATATGCAATTACAATAGAAGATGGTCATTCATTTTGTAGAATAGATCAATTTAAAGATGAAGTGATTAATATGTATAATATTATAAAAGATTTCTATTCAAAAATGGGATTATGGAATAATTATTGGGTGTCATTATCTGTAAGAGATTTAAATCATCCTGAAAAATATATTGGAAGTAATGAAGATTGGGAATTATGTGAAAGAGTATTACAAGAAGTATCAGATGAGCTAGGATTAAATGCAAAAAGATGTGAAGGTGAAGCAGCTTTATATGGACCAAAATTAGATTTTATGTTTAAAGATGCTTTAGATAGAGAAATGCAAATTCCAACAATTCAAGTCGATTTTTCTACACCAAAGAGATTTGGATTATTTTATATTGATGAAAATGGAGAAAAACAAACTCCTGTAATGGTTCACAGAGCTATTCTTGGCTCTTATGAAAGATTTTTAGTATTACTATTAGAGCAATTTAAAGGAGTTTTGCCAGTGTGGCTATCACCAGTTCAAGTTAATATTGTGCCTGTAAATGTTAAGTATCATGATGAATATTGTAAAAAAATTATGAAAATATTAAATAATGAAGGCATTAGAGTTGAGTATGCTAATGGTAATGAAAGTATGAGTAAGAAGATTAAACTGAGTGTTGATATGAAAAATCCATATACTTTGGTTATTGGAAATAATGAGGTTGAAAGTAATAAGGTTAGTTATCGTAAATTAGGTAGTGAAGATGTTATTAGTGTTGGAATTGATGAGTTTATTGATATGATAAAAAAAGAAACAATAATCTAATGCATATAATTCTTGACTATATGCATATAAAATAGTAAAATATATGCAGAAAATATAAAAATATGCATAGAATATGCAGAAAGAGGAATGTGAAATGAAAAAATTTGATTATTCTTTTTTAGATAATGGTCTACTACCAGCTAAATTAATAAACATCACAGGAACAATTTACACATTAAAAACAGGTGCAAAAATTAGAAAAGATGAATATGAAAAAATATTTACAGAATTAGAAAAAATAGCCAAGGTTCAATCTGTTAAAAGCTCAAATGCCATAGAGGGAATTGTAACTAGTGATGAGCGTATAGAAGAAATAGTAAATCAAAACAGTAAACCATTGAATCATAATGAAAATGAAATTGCAGGGTATAGAGATGCATTAAATGAGATACATTTACATTATGAAGATATAGAATTTAATGAAAACACAATATTAAGATTACATGAAATAATGATGACATATACAGGAAACGAAGATATAGGTAAATATAAAACAAATAATAATTATATTATTGAAGAAGATAAGCAAGGAAATAGAAAAATTAGATTTAAACCATTAGATGCCAAGGAAACTCCAGAAGCAATGGAACAACTTGTACTAGCATATTATGATGCATGTAACAATTCAAATATTAACCAATTGTTATTAATACCATGTGTTATTCTCGATTTCCTTTGTATACACCCTTTTAGAGATGGAAATGGAAGGATGTCAAGATTATTAACATTGCTATTATTATATAAAAATGGATTTGATGTTGGAAAATATATATCATTTGAAGAACAAATAAACAATAATAAAGGAAATTATTATGAAGCATTACGTTTATCATCTATTGATTGGGAACAAAACGAACATAGTTATATTCCTTTTATTGAAAACTTTATAACTACATTGTATATGTGTTATAAAGAATTAGACAGGAGATTTAGTGTTGTAAATAGTAATAAAATTACTAAAAAAGCAAGAATTGAAGCTACTGTATTAAATAGTTTAACTCCAATTTCAAAAGCTGAGATATGTAATATTTTACCAGATGTTAGTGCAACAACAGTTGAAGCTGTTTTGGGAACTATGGTAAAAGATGGATTAATAGTATTAATAGGAAGTGGAAGGAATACTAAATATATGAAAAAATAAACTGTTTACATAATAAACAAAAAGTTGAGGAGGAAAAGAAATGTTAAATATTGAATATAGAGCAAACCTAGATGAAGAATATTACAAAATAATAGATACAGAATTCGATAAATTTGCTAATAAAAATAAGGTTATTTGTAATTATACACCATTTGCTTTTATTGCTATGGAAGATGATGAATTTGTGGGTATAATAACAGGAAATTCGTATTATAAAGAGATACATATAAGTGAACTTATTGTTCTAGAAAAATATCGTAACAAACAAATTGGAAGTAAATTAGTACAAGCTGTCGAAGATTATTATAAAGATAAAGGTTTTGAAAATATTAATCTAACCACTTATGGTTTTCAAGCACCTGAATTTTATAGAAAATGCGGATATGAAGTTGAGTTTGTTAGAGAAAATAAAGAAAACCCTAAACTTAATAAATATTTTTTAGTTAAATATTTTTAGTTGATGGTTAAAGTAATGCTATTTTTTATAAAAAAGTCTATATATATATAATTTTTATGCCAGCTAAAATTTAGTAATAGAGAAGCGGATTAGTTATTGATAAAGGAGCTTAAAGGTTATGATTGTATTAGATGTAAATAAATTAGGAATAAATTTTGGATATGGGCAATTGTTTGATGGTGTTTCATTTTCATTAAATGAAGGAGAATCAATTTCAATAGTAGGTCCCAATGGATGTGGAAAGTCAACATTGTTAAAAATAATTGCTGGTATTGAAAGAGCGGATTCAGGACAAGTTAGTATAAAAAAAGGCGCAAAAGTTGCATATCTTGATCAAACTGGGTCAAGTACAAATGATGATAGAAAAGTATATGAAATATTAAAGGATGCATTTAAGGAATTAACTGAAATGGGAAAAAAGATTGAAGAAATGCAAAGAAAATTGGAATCTGGTATTGATGGTGATGAATATAGTTTGACACTTGAAAAATATTGTAATTTAATGGAAAAATTTTCAATAGCTGGTGGGTATGATATGGATACAACTATCAACACGGTTGTTGAAGGGCTGAAAATTGATAAAAATTTATTAAAACAAAGTTATAATGATTTAAGTGGTGGAGAGAAAACCTTAGTTCAATTAGCTAAAGCATTGATAATAAAACCAGATTTAATTCTATTAGATGAACCAACAAACCATTTAGATATTGAAAGGATAGAATGGCTAGAAGAATATATAAAGTCATTTAAAGGGGCATCTGTTATTGTCTCACACGACAGATATTTTCTTGATAAAATGTCAAACAAAATACTTGATTTAGATAATGGTGTTGGAAAAGTATATGCATCTGACTATTCTGGTTATGTTGAAGAAAAGCAAAGAGATTTTGAAAAACAAATGGCTGACTATAAAGATCAACAGGCAATTATAAAAAAATTAGATGAACAAAGAAAATATTTTGCAGAACGTGGAATGGCTACCAACAGTTCTACCTTATGTGACAGAGCACATGCATTGCAAACACAAATAGATAGATTAAAAAAGGTTGCTGTGTCAAGACCTGTGGAAAAGAAAAAGTTAAATGTTGGTTTTTCAGAGGAAAGAAAATCCAGTCAAAAAGTTATTGTAGCAGAAGATTTGACAGTTAGTCTACCAGATGGAAGAAAAATATTAGACGGAATTAATGTAAGCATATATGCTGGAGAAAGAGTGGCACTTATAGGTTCAAATGGAAGTGGAAAATCTACATTTGTAAAAACAGTATTGGGCCTTCAAGAATTAAAAAAGAGCGGAGATGTTATTATAGGACCAAGTGTAAAAATAGGATATTTACCTCAAATAATAACTTTTCCAAAAGCAAATCAGCAGTTATTAGAATATTTTTCTAATGCAGTTGGATTAAATGAACAAAGAGCTAGGCAAATATTGGCAGGATTTCAATTTTATAAAGAAGATGTAACAAAAAAAGTGGGAAGTCTTTCAGGAGGAGAAAGAATGCGTGTTAAGTTAGCTGAATTATTGCAACAAAAAATCAATACGCTAATTTTTGACGAGCCCACAAACCATATTGATATTCCTACAAAAGAGGTGCTAGAAGAGGCAATTGAAGAGTTTGATGGAACATTAGTATTTGTCAGTCATGATAGATATTTCATAAATAAGTTTGCACAAAAAATATTTGAATTTAAAAATGGTAGTGTAACTTCTTATCTAGGGAATTATGATGATTATAAAAAAAACTGCTATGCGAATAATTAGCCTTGCTAGTTATTTGCTTTTATAATATAATTAATATAATAAATCTTGGAAAGGAGAGGTAAAAATGGTTGTCAAAGATGAAAATGAAGTAACAGTAAGAGTAACTTGTTCTAAAGATGAATTGATGAAATGTTTAATCAATAAAGGATTTGAAAAAGGGAGGGAATTTTCACTAGATGATTATTATTTTATTCCAAAAACATTAGATACTAAAACTTTGTCAACAAGAGAAATACTTTCTAAGGCAGTTATTATTCGATATATTGTAAATGAAGGAAAAGTATCAAAAAAAATTACTTTTAAAATTAAAAACATAGCAGATAACGGAGATATAATCAATCAACAAGCAATAAATTGCGATATATATGATATTGAAGAAGCAAAAAAGTTATTTGAAGCACTAGGTTTTTATGAAATTATGAATATAAAAGAAAAGGACGAAATCTATTCTAAAAACGGATTTGAATTGGCTATAAAATATATTGAAAATAGCGATATTTTGATAGAGATAGAAACTGAACCCAATACAGAGTGGGATACAATTGAGAAAATAAAAAATATACTTTTGCAAATGGATTTGCCAATCGAAAAAAATGAGTATTTTGTAAAGAAAGCAGAGAATGAATTAGATAGAATATTAATAGATAAATACATAAGAAAATAATAGAGTATCTTAAAAAGATAATAGGAGGAAAACAAAAATGGAGAAAAGAGATTTATATGATTCAGAGAGAAAACTTACAGGAGAAACGGTTTTCAAGGGAGAAAAAATTCCTGAAGGAAGATACATAATAGTAGTTTTAGTATTTATACAAAATTCTGAAGGAAAGTTTTTAATTCAGAAAAGAAGTGAAAGAAAGAATGGAAAATATGCAACCACAGGGGGACATCCAAAATCTGGAGAAAACAGTGTTCAAGGAATATTAACAGAAGTTGAAGAAGAAATTGGTTTAAAATTAAATCCAAATGATTTGCAACTATATTTTTCAGGAAAATCTGAAAAAGAAAGAGTTTTTTGGGATGATTACTATATAAAGATGGATGTAGAAGATATAAAAAAATTAAAACTACAAGAGGAAGAAGTAGAAGATGTTGAGTGGTTTTCTGAAAGTGAGATTATAGAGTTGATGAAACAAGATAAATTCTTTAAAAATCATTATGAAGAATTTGAAATTTTGATGGATTGGTTAAAAGAAAGATAATAGAGAACTTAGAATCTGTAATAGCAAGTTTTTTAGTATTTTTTTGAAGAACTATTGAAAATATAAGTTAAAGAGAGTATAATAACTATAGTTTTAAATCAACTTTATTATATTTTAAAATTTTTTTCATGTATATTTCTATACATAGAATTCACAATAACACAATTTAATATAGAGAGGAGAATGCCTTTGGAATTAGATTTAGAGTTTAAATTGGTAAATGATATACTGCCAAATAAAGAAAATTCGAACTTTATTCAAGAGTTATCAAACACACTAAAAGATAACAATGTTTTAGTATATAATGATTATGATAATAAAAAATTCACAAGAGAAAATGAAGAGAAACTATGGGATAAGAAAAAAGAATTGATTTCAGAAAATATAACTGAAAATAATATAGAAAATGCAAACAAAAATAAACTATATGAAATTTCATACAAAAATTCAAAAGGTTATGGTGTTATTGAATTTGATGAAAAGTATAGTAATAAAAAAATAATATCGGTTGATGACGAAAAATTACCTAAGAACACAGAGGAAGGGATGTTTTTTAGAAAAGTAGGTGATAATTATGTTTTGGATAAAGTGACTACAGAAAAAATATATAATGAAATGATAAGTTTTCAAGATGAACTAATAAAAGGAGAAAAAGAAATGCTGAATCATATGAGGCAGGAGGGAGCTATATACAAAGTAACAAATTTGGAAGATGATTGTGAAGACTGGAGAACAGAACTTACGAATCAAAAAACAGGTGAAGTTTTCCAAGAATTAGAATTTCCACATGATGTATATCATCAAGTAGGAGTAGATTCATTAGTAAAATATGAAAATGGGAAATATAGTGTAGTAGAAGGAACAAGTGTATATGATTTATATCCAAATATTATAGAAAACTATTGTGAAAATGAAGGTGTTTATATAACAAAGGATAATAAATATGAAACATTTGAGGAATTATATGAAGCATTAAATAAAGATGTAAAAAACAATTCAAATATGCTTAAAAATATGTTAGAAAAATTAGTTAAGCTAGCTAAGTTTTCAATGAAAAAGTTGGCAGAGATTGTGATTAGGAAGTGAAAATCTGCACAACATCTCCAATTGAATTTAGTGAATCTTGTAACTAGAGTATTTAAAGTATAAATTTGTGGAAATAAAACAATGGGCATAATACATATAGGTGCAGTTCTTCATACTTCAAAAGATTCAGAAAGTTCATTGAAATTTGTGAATGGATTTTTTAACTAAATAACAAGTATTCAAAAAACTCCTCTAATTATATAATATGAAAAATATGATTGGAGGTTTATTTTATGAATTATGAAATAATGATGAACAGAAATGTAAAATTAGGATAATGAGATATAAAAAAATTCATAATTGACTAACATACAAAAAAAATAAAAAACATAAAACAAGAAAAAAGGCTTGACATAAGTTGTATCAACATATAAAATATAAAACTATAGAAAGATATTTGATCGTGTCCTGAATGTAAAAGCAGAAATCTTAATTAAAAGTTAGGAGGAGCAATAAATATGGAAAAGAACACATTTCTAGAGGAGGAAAAAAAATTACAGAGTACAATAGACAAAATCATAGAGGAAGAAACCTACATAGAAAATACATTATCTAACACCAATATGAATTATGACATGGAGAATATGGCTAAAGGCTTAGTATTACAAATGTATGTTGATAAACTTGAGAATATGAAAAAAATAAAAAATACCCCATATTTTGCAAGAATGGATTTTAAGGAAAATAACAAGAACAAAGAAGTTTTTTATATAGGTAAATTATCTATATTAGATAGTAAAACAATGGAACCAATTGTAGTAGATTGGAGAGCTCCAATTGCTAGTCTATATTATGAAGGAAGGCTTGGTAAAGCTAGTTACGAAGTACTAGGTGAGAAGATTTCTGGAGAAATACTCCTAAAAAGGCAATATATAATAGAAAATCAAAAATTAAAGAAATATGTTGATATAAATGTTACAGGAAACGATGAATTATTACAAAATGCACTTGAAGAAAAAGCAGATGATAGATTGAAAAATATAGTAGCTACTATTCAAGATGAACAAAACAAAATCATTAGAGCACCTATTAGTTCACCTTTAATAGTTCAAGGTGTCGCAGGTAGTCGGAAAAACTACTATTGCTCTTCATAGAATAGCGTATTTAATATATAATTATGAAAAACAATTTAAGCCTGAAGAATTCATGATTATAGCTCCAAATAAATTTTTTCTAAATTATATTTCCAATATACTTCCTGATTTAGGAGTAAATGATGTAAAACAATATACTTTTGAAGATTTTGCTTATGATGTTATAGGTAAAAAACTGAAAATTTCTGATAATAATGAGAAATTAGTTATGATAGTAAACAATCAAATTGATGAAAATTATAAAGAAAAAGTTGATGTAATTTTACAAGAATCAAAATTAAAATCATCAATTAAGTTTAAGAAACTTGTTGATAATTATATAAGTTATGTTGAAAATAATTATATTCCTAAAGTGGATTTTTACTTTGATGAATATAAAATAATGGATTACAATGATATTAATAATTTGTTTATTAACGAATATAAAATGTATAATTTTGCAATGAGGATTAATGAAATAGAGAAAAATCTAATTAAAGAATTTATGAAAAAGTCGGAAGAAATAATAGAAGATTTAAAGAGAAAAAGAAGTAAAGCAATAGAAGATTTACAAGGAAATGAGCGAATTAAGGTATATGAACAATATGAAAAATCAATTAAATTAGTTGAAAAAGATTATAAAAAAATAATAAAGAATTATTTAAAATTAATGCCCAATAAAACTTGCATAGAGTATTATGAAGATTTTTTAAGGAACTATTTAAAAGATTCTGATGATATAATCACATATTTAAGAAAAACAACGCTTGAAAATCTACGAAAGAAGGAGATTTCTTTTGAAGATTTGGCACCTATGATGTATTTGCAATATAAAATATTGGGAATCAAAGAAAAGTGTAAAATTAAGCATGTTGTAATAGATGAGGCACAAGATTATGGGGAATTCCAATTTGATGTTTTAAAAACAATTTTAAATAGTAATTCAATGACAATTTTAGGCGATCTTGCACAAGGGGTTCATTTCTATAGAGGTATAGAAAATTGGAAAAGTTTTATTGATACAGAATTCAAGAATATTAATGTTACATATTCTACTTTACAGAAAACTTACAGAACAACAAAAGAGATTATGGATATTGCTAATAAAGTTATTAGTAAGCTTCCAGAATATGAGAAAGAATTTATTGTTTTAGGAGAACCTGTGATAGATAGAAAAAATTCTGTGTACATAAAGAAACATAATAATATGAGTGAATTAATAGAGAGTATTAACACGAGAATAGAGGAACATAAGAAAAATGGATTTAAATCTATAGCTATAATAGGTAAAGATATAAATGAATGTAAAGAAATTCAAAAACAAATTAGCAAAATAAGAAATGATGTTAAATTGATTCAAGGTAAAGATTCAGAATATAATGCAGGTATATCAGTTGTACCATCATATTTAGCAAAGGGATTAGAATTTGACTGTGTTATAATTGCTAATGCAAATAGCGAGAAATATGATAATAATAGTTTAGATATAAAGCTTTTATATGTTGTAATAACTAGAGCTATGAGTAAATTAGATGTATTTTATATTGATAAAATATCAAATATATTACCTATAGATACTAATTAAGAATAAAAAGTTTAGAACAAATACAATAGTAAAAATAGGCATTTTATAGTGATGCCAAAAATAAAAAAATATAAATGGGAGATGAGAGTGTGAGTAAAAAAATAGTTGCGATTGGTGGAGGGGGAAATGGAAGAATTGGTTCTGATGGAACTAGACATCCATATGAATTAGCAAACCAAGATAAAGAAATAATTAGAATAACAGGTAAGGAACATCCTAATTTCTTATTTATTGCACATTCACAACCAATTGAAAAGCAAGAAGGCTATTTTCAGGTTATGGTAGATATATATGATAAAATGTACGGTTGTCCATGTAAAGATTTAAAAAGTGATAAATTAACAGATAAAGAATATGTAAAGAGTGTTATTGATTGGGCAGATATAATTTTTGAAGGTGGTGGAAATACACTTGATATGATTAAACTGTGGAAAGATACTGAATTTGATGGAATATTAAGACAAGCTTGGGAAGATGGTAAAGTAATGTGTGGTGTTTCTGCTGGGGCAAATTGTTGGTTTAAGGAATGTTCATCTGATTCTCTAAAAATAAAATATGGCGATAACCAGCCTCTAATTAGAATGGAATGCCTAGGATTTGTTGATGGATTATTTGTTCCACATTGTGATGAACCAGGAAGATTAGAAAGCGTCAAAGATTTATTAAAAACAAGTCAACAAATTGGTTTATCTATGTCTAATTGTACTGCTTTAGAAATTATTGATGACCAATATAGATTAATTACAAGTGATGCGTCTTTTCATAATATTGAAGCATATGGTTTAAAATCATACTGGGAAGATGAAGAATATTTAGAAGAAAGAATTGACACATTACTAGAATTTAAACCATTGAATGATTTATTAAGGAAAAATATCAGTAAAAGATAGTATATAATTAGACAATAGAAAGCGCCGAGATAAATGGAGGTTTAATTTGTAATGTTAGAATATAAGATACAAATGATTAGAAATTTATGCAAACAAGAAAAGTGAGGAAATATATATGAAAAAGATTAAAAAAGTAACAGTTTCAGCTATTTCTATACTTTTTAGTATATATAATAGTTGTTCGGCAGCAGATGTACTACAAGGAGGAAGAACAGCTCCATTAGAAGCTATTGAACCAGTAGGGCCAAAGTATTTTAGGGCACTTTTTATAACAATAGGAATAATATGTTTAGTAGGAGCTATTTTCCTATGTATCGGATTGGGAATGAAAAATAACAGAAAAAAGAAAATATTAAGATGTAGTTCAACAACTAAAGGAAAAGTAATAGATATTGTAAAACGTTTGTACGAAGAGGTAGGCACAGGTATTGATGCAATATCAACATATTTGTATCATCCCAAAATTGAATATAGTGTAAATAATCAAAAGTATATTAAAATATCTAATTTTGGTACAAAACCATCAAAATATGAAATAGGACAAGAAGTAGAGATACATTACAATCCAAATAAATGTGATATGTATTATATTGAAGGGGATAATACTCAAAAAAAATTAGAAACAATTTTTACGATTGCGGGAGGTATAATTTTGATTATGGCTGTATTAATAGGAATTATAGGAACTGTTATAATAAATAATTATGTTGAATGTTAAACAAATGAAAAATAAAATTTACAACACAAGAAGATTTATTAGAGGAAATAAAACAATGGGCATAAATAAGTGTCAAAAATAAACCTCCAATCATATAATATGAAAAATATGATTGGAGGTTTATTTTATGGATTATGAAATAATGACGAACGGAAATGTAAAATTAGGACAATATGCTCCGGATTTTGAGGCACAGACTACAATGGGGGAGGTTAAGTTATCTGAATATAGAGGCAAATGGCTTGTGCTATTTTCACACCCACGGCGATTTTACTCCAGTTTGTACAACAGAAATAATAGCTCTTGCTAAGGCAAATAAATACTTTGAGAATTTAAATACTTGTCTACTTGGACTTAGTGTAGATTCAAATCCATCTCACTTAGAATGGCTGTATAACATATATTGTATGACAGGGATAGTGGTGCCATTTCCTATAATCGCAGATAGAAGCGGTCAGATTGCTAGAAAATATGGAATGATTGCAACAGATATAAGTAACACAGAGACTGTAAGAAATGTGTTTATAATAGATGATAAGGGAAAAGTGAGAACAATTTTAGTTTATCCAATGAATGTTGGAAGATGGATACCAGAAATATTGCGTATTGTGAAGGCTTTGCAAGTTGCAGATTGTGATAAGGTTTCTACTCCGGCAAATTGGGTACCAGGGAATCCAGTAATTGTACCAAGTCCTAATACTTTTGATGGATTGATGGAAAGGAATAATGAGATCACAGAAAATGGAAATGGTATGAGTTGGTATTTGAGTTTTAAGAATCCAACATGTGATTAGTTGGATTTTTAGGGAATGTCTCCCTAAAAATTTCTCTGAATTTCAGTGTAATCATACAAATGAAAAAAAACGAAAAGAAGCAATATGGTATGAATTAAACTAAATGTGATTTACTTTAATATTGCTTCTTTTATAAGTTGACAGATTAATTAAATATATTTTCAAACCATTTTATCATATGTACTAATAATTCATCCAAAGAATAACGACTTTCATTTCTAAAATACTTGACTATTTCCATCAATATTCCATTCATAAGAAATGAGATATCAAGTTCAAGGTATTTATTTGGGTATTCAAATTTTAATGTATCATAGATTTTATTACTAGCAATTTTCTTTAATTTTTCCAAAAACAAAAGTGATTCATCTGCTGACAATAATAATTTATATGTATTTTCGTTTTCTTTTAGACAGCGTATAATTTTTCTAAAATAGTCTTTAATATCTTGTTTAGAGTATAGCTTTAAGTCTTCACTACATAAAAGCTCGATTGTTTGTAATTGGTAATCATGAGCCACAGCATATATATTGTCGTAGTGAGTATAAAAAGTGCTTCTTGTTATTTGGGCTTTTTTGACTAATTCTGTTACTGTTAATTTATCTAATTGTTTTTTTTCATTAATTAATTCGGCAAATGTTTTTTTGATTAGGTTTTTTGTTTTGATAGATGATGAATTTAAACATTGTACTTTCATAGTTTAATTTCCTTTCTTATTAAGTAATACATGATATAGTATAACATTTTTTTTTATATGTGCCAAGTTGCTTTTGATGCTTTTGCAGTAAGCCGTCAAATTCAATAGTTATGTAAAAGGGAGAAATATATTAACATTCCGTACGCTTACTGGCTTGTTCTTATCAAAAGGCAAAAGGGACTTTTTGTTGGAAGAAAGTTTTTGTTTTGTTTGTCCCTTTTGCGTCTTTTGATAAGCCTCGCCAAACTGCGCGCTTTGTACTCAATTGTTAATATATTTCTCCCTTTTACATAACTATTGAATTTGACTACTCTACAAAATTTTCTTACATGAAAAATAAAAACTGATTTGTCAGTTCAGAGAAACTTCACTTGCTCTGCTTCTTTTACAAAAAAAGATATGCGTCTTCACCCGCATATCTTTATGAATTCATGTCTGGTTACATCGATGTTATAATAAGTATAACATCTTTTTTATGCTATGTCAAATAAATTTTTTTATTCATTTTGTTAAAAAAAATTTAAGGAATGTTCTAAAATTTTTAGAATAAAATTTAGACACTTTTACCACAATTGTACTTCCATTCAGTAAACAAAGGGCGTATAATATAATACAGTCTTAAAAGAAAGGAAGGATTTACCTTGAAAAAAATTGCTAATTTTATAATAAACAAAAGACATTTTATATTAGTCTTATTTATTATTTTAACAGTAATTTCAGCTATATTTTCTTCAAAAGTCAAAATAAATCATGATATAACAAAATATCTGCCAGATACATCAGAAACAAGAATTGGTATGAATATAATGGAAGATGAATTTGCGGGAACAGAAACAAGTACTTTGAATTTGATGTTTGACAATTTATCAAATGAAGAAAAGTCCAAAATAAAAGATGAATTAGAATTAATAGAAGGAGTAGATAGTGTAGATTATGATAACACAGAAGAATATAACAAAGATAATCATACATTATATGTTGTAACTGTAGATGATAAATCTGATTCACAAATTGCCGAAAATATATATAATCAAATAACAGAAAAATATAAGGATTATACTGTTTACACAAGTGGAGATGTATCTGAATCCAATAAAACAGTATTACCAATCTGGATAGTTATACTTGCAATTGCATGTGCGTTAGTCATATTAATAATAATGTGTGATTCTTATGTTGAGCCATTTTTATTTCTAACTGCAATACTAATGGCGGTATTATTAAATAAAGGAACAAATATGATTTTCGACAATGTATCCAATATAACAGATTCTATATCAGCCATATTGCAATTAGCGTTATCAATGGATTACTCAATTATGCTTATGAATAGATATGATCAGGAAAAAAAGATTGAAAAAGATAAAGTACAGGCAATGAAAAATGCTTTATATAATGCTTTTCAAGCTATATCCAGTAGTTCAGTTACAACAATAGTAGGACTTCTAGCATTAGTATTTATGAGTTTTAAAATAGGAAGGGATTTAGGATTTGTTTTAGCAAAAGGTGTACTATTTAGCTTGATCTGTATATTCTTTGTACTACCTTCATTAATATTAATGTTTGATAAATGGATAGAAAAAACAAAAAAGAAAAGCCCTAATATTAAGCTAGATAAATTAGGAAAATTCAGTTATAAAATGAGATATGTTGCTGTACCATTATTCCTTATCGTATTTATAACAAGTTTTGTGTTAAAGGGAAATTTAGGAATTGATTATACAGATTCTCAATCAGATGAAATATCTGAAGTATTTTCTGAAAATAATCAAATGGCTATTATTTATAAAAATGACCAAGAAGAAAAAATTTCGAAATACTTAAAAACTCTTGAGACTGAAGAAAAAGTAGATGAAGTATTAGGCTATGGAAATACAATCAATGAAAAATTAACTTATGATAAATTAAATGATAAGTTAAATGATTTAGGAGCAGATGTTAAAGTAGATGATTATTTATTGAAAATTTTGTATTACGATTACTATAATCCAAATCAAAATAATACATTGACATTTAGTGAATTTGTAGATTTCATTGAAAACAATGCTTATAATAATGAAAAAATGAATGATAAGATAGATGATGAAACTAAGGAAAATATTACTAGATTAAAGCAATTTATTACAGAATCTGCTATGAATGAAAAAAGAACATCTGATGAGATAGCAAACATATTGAAGATTGATAAAAATAAGGTGGATGATTTATTAATTTATTATCTTTCTAAGAATAATAATACTCAAATCAGTATAAGTGAGTTTATTGATTTTATGAACAAAGATGTTCTAACCAATGAAAAATATTCTGTAAAAATTAATAATGATGCAAAGGGTAAGTTAGATACTTTGTCAAAATTTACGAATAAACAAATTATCCAGAAGAATATGACAGTTAATCAAATGGCAGACTTATTTGGCATTGATAGTAACACAATGAATGATTTATATAAGTATTATATTTTGGTAAATGATATAAATGTTGAAATGTCGATTTCAGAATTCTCAAATTTTGTATTAACTGATGTATTACAGAATAGTGATTATTCAAATAGTTTTGATGAGAAAACTATTCAGAATATAAAGCTATTATCAACCTTTAGCAATATAGACATTATTAATAAACAAATGAGCATTAAAGAATTATCAGGCTTGTTTGGTATAGATGAAACAAAGGTAAATGAGATTTTGCTTTTAAAATATAGTAAGGAGAAGAGTGATAGTAGGTTAAGTATAACTGAATTTATCAATAATACGATTGAAATTAAAAATAATAGTAATTATTTGGATGGTATTGATATAAGTCAGTTAGAAAAGGTGGCAACATTAGCTAGAAATGATAATAATATTAATACAACTAAAATGAATAAAGCTTATTTGAATGTAGTATTTAGTAGTTTTGGGGAGAATTTTGTAGATGGTGTGTACTTGCTAGCTGGATTACCAGATGAGTATACAATGACTCCACAGGAGTTTGTTGATTTGGTTTTAAATATGTATAACAAAACAGAAAACGTCAATATGTCTAGTTCTAGTAATGTGGAAGAAAATGTTTCAAATCAAAGCAATAGTGAAAAAGATGACGGTAATTTAAAAACAAATACTTTAAAAAGTGCAGAAAGAAGCGGGGTTGAACTTGATCCATATACCATAAATAATTTAAAATTACTAAAATTGATAATAGATGACAGTATATCTGATAATAGAACAAGATATACGGCAGAAGAAACATCAAAAATATTAAATATGGATACAAATCAAATCTATCAATTATATAGTTTAATAGATTATAGTATGGGTAACATAGGCAATTGGACTGCTACTCCAAATGAATTTGTGCAATTGATATTAGGTAATATTGGAAATGAAAATATAAAAAATAACATTAGTGAATCAACTACTAGTCAATTAAATTTACTAGCTATTGTAATGGATAGCAGTATTAACCAAAGGAAATATACATATAAAGATCTTTCACAAATTATTGGAATAGATAGTAATAGTGCAAAGAATATATATACTTTATATGTTTCAAATCAAAATAATACAAAGCTAACACCAAAGGAATTCGTAAATTTCGTTCTTACACATAAAAATGATAGTACATTAGCAAATAAAATATCAGATAGTACAATTGATGATTTGAGTTTGCTTCAATCAGTAATGAATGGAGTAGAGACTAATAAAAAATATAATAGTAATGAATTATCTTCATTATTAAATTTAAATAAAGATGACTTAGAATTATTGTATGGGTTATATACTTCAAAATATATAAATACAAATCCTTCTATATCCTTAAAAGAATTCGTTAATTTCTTGTTAAATGATGTAGTAACTAACTCAGAATATGCAAGTAATTTTGATGAAGAACAAATATCAAAATTAAATACAGTTAATGGCATTATGAACAATAGTTTAAATAATACAAAATATACTTCAGATGAAATATTTGCTATTGTTAGTAAATTAACTGATAATGTAGAAAAAAATACGGTAGAGGTTTTGTACACATATTATGGAAGTAATGAACAATACAATAATGATTGGCAAATGACAGTAGAAGAGTTTGTCAGATTTCTAAATGAAGATATTTTGCAAGATGAGCGTTTTACTGATTTTATTGAAGATGATATGAGAAATGATATAATAGAGGCAAAGGATAAAATTGCAGATGCAAGAGAATTGATTATAGGAGATAATTATTCAAGAGTTGTTCTAAATACAAAATTTGAGCCTGAAACAAGTGAGACTTATGAGTTTGTTAAAAAGGTTAAAGATATGTTAGGTGAAGATGTGGGTGAATTTTATGTAATAGGAGATTCTCCAATGTCTTATGAAATGAGTAAAACTTTTGATGATGAGTTAAACTTTATGACTATTATAACAATGATATTTATATTTATTGTAGTTGTTGTTACATTCAAGTCAATAATTATACCTGTAATATTAGTTTTGACTATACAATGTGCAGTTTATTTGACAATGGGAATATTGTCGTTTACAGGTGAAAATGTTTACTTTATTTCAATTCTTATTGTTCAAAGCATTTTGATGGGGGCTACGATTGATTATGCTATTTTGTATACTTCGTATTATCTTGAACATAGGAAAAAAGAAGGTATAAAAGAAGCGGTTATAGATTCATATAATAAGTCAATACATACAATTTTGACTTCGAGTTCAATACTTATTATAGTTACTTTAATAATTGCTAATTTTGCATCAGCTATTACTGCAAAGATATGTAAGACAATATCACAGGGGACATTATGTTCTACGATTTTGATTTTGGTGTTGTTGCCGGCGGTGTTGGCTTTTTGGGATAGGTTTATTGTTAGGAAGAAATAA
>CANQKT010000041.1 GCA_947624525.1 uncultured Clostridia bacterium
TCAAAAAGGCTGTAAGTCTTAATTATCAAGACTTATAAGCCTTTTTTTATTCATTAACTGTCAAAGATGAGATTATATAATGTATTTTAACATATAATATATGAAAATAATAGTTCTTTATATAAAAAAATTAACAAAAAATGCTGAGTGTCAGTGCTCAGCATTTTTTGTTAATTTTTTTGTCATGTAAAGTCTACATTCCTTTTCAAAGCTAAACATAAGTCAACATCTTCATTTTTAATTGCATAATTCTTCACGCGTATGTAATATTTTCCGGAGATTCTTTCTGCAATTTTGACTTTGACGTTTTGAGGAACGATTTGGAAAATCTTGTACAGCTCATAATCAGTTGTGCTATCATTCCATACGTAATTTAGAAGTTCATCTCCAAACTTGCTATAAATTACCTTGAAGATGTCCATTCTCTCGTTAATACGCAAGCTTTTAGAACTAACAATGACCTTATAGATTGTGCTTGCAATTTCTAAGTTACAATTCTTGTTATTCCCCACAAGTATAAGATTCTCATAATTTCTACTAGTAGCTACATTAGCTAAGACTTCTTTGGGGCATCTGTCATCCTGCACCATACATGTTACAAATTTGATATAACTTTTCTTGTAGAATGCTGTCCAGTACTGCTCAGGTATGAATCTAATGAATGCCTTAACTGTGAGAAGATTATTTGCTTTAGCTTTATCGCATATAAAGCCATACAAACCCTCTAATTCAGTTGACGGCAAGAAGCGGAAAATCACCTCAATATTTTTTGCATTAAGTGAGTTAGCTGAGTAAACGACTTTTTTAAGAAGCATTACGTTCTTGCAATTCAAAAACGTTTTCTCAAACAAGCTTTCGTTATTTGCTATCAAACCTGTATAAGTATTGATCACATGATTAATCACTTCGTCTGAAATCCAGAGATTGTCCAGAATTGCTTCAATCAGCTTTTCTAAGTTAATGTTTCTAATTAGAAGAATTAACTTAATGACTGCTTCATAATTGGCAATCATTGGAATAGATACCAAAGCTACTGCAGTTCTTGTGTCAACATCTGACAGCTTCATGGTAGAAAGCAAAGCTTTCAATACATCCTCATTAAAATTAGGATGTTTTACCATTAACTCTGGAATTGCATTACCTGAGTATACAAGCTCAAGCATCTGCTCACTTTGCAGATTGGGGTTGGCCTGAATACATCTAGATAAATAATTTATCAGATGCACATCTGTTTGGCCTAATTTGTTTTCACCAAGTTGCTTAATATACTTGTTCAAGACGCTTTTAGTTGTCGTTTTACGGAGTATATTGCCGATAACAGTTCTATCGTTATCATCTACCATGACAATTTGCCGTCTAATTGCTTCATACTTAGTGAATTTCGACAGCTCTTTGATAACTGCAGGAATCCACCGTAGTGATGATACAAGCATATATGAGGATTTGCAACTTAAATCACTCCTTTGTGCAAGTCGCTTCATTAAGGATATCCAGTCTCTTATTCTAAGAGCTTCTTCCTCGTTAGTGAGCTTTTGAGTGATGCTTTTTGGACTATAATTGTGTAATGTCTTTTCAACAATATAATCCAAGGTTTCGGTATTAGCATACATATTATCAACAATATTAACTAGAATACCGTAATTGCTGATAAACCTCTGTGCCAGCCGGAACAATACCTCGCTGTCTTGACTTTTGCAATCATAATCCACCTGAACGATCGCTTGCAATTGAATGTACATCATGACTTTTCTCCTTTTCTTTTGTGAAAAAATTTTACCTTTTTGCAAAATAATAAATTTTGCTACGAAATATAAAACAATATTTATTGTTTTAATGCAAAAAAGGTATATTTAAATTATAAAACATTATGTAAATTTTGTCAACTATGGGAAATTTAAACACTAATGCTGTTAAGCTTCAAAATACTTTATAACAAAACAGCTTCCCTTCCCTCTCTCCGACTCAACACTTATATTTCCATTATCCTTTTCAATTATAGTCTTAGATAAAGCAAGCCCTATACCAACACTATCAGCTGTGGAATTTTCACCTTTATAAAACCTTTCAAAAATGTGAGATAAATCTTTTTTAGATATACCATCACCAAAATCTTGAATTTTTATCATCACATAAACATTATTCTTTTCATAACTTATAGAAATTTTATTCCCAGTATTTGAATGATCAATGCAATTTTTTACAATATTAGTAATAGCCTCAACTTGCCACATAAAATCACAATTTAGCTGTGCCTTTTCATCACCATTTATATCTACCTGAATATTCCTTAAATCACATAAAGTTGATACATTTTTCACACTTTCATTTATAATATCTTTCACCAATCTATTCTCTCTGCTAAAATTTATAGTATTAGCATCAAATTTTGATAACTTCAATATAGCTTGCACTAAAAAATTAATATTTACAACTTCTCTTTTTACATCTCTAATAAAATCCTCTCTTGTATCAAAATCCATATCCGGATTATCTATCAAATTATCTAACATTACTAATATTGAAGTTAAAGGTGTTTTCAATTGATGTGATATATCTTCAAGTGATTTTTTTAATTCTACTTTATCCTTTAACGAATTTTCCGCATTTTCTTTCAGCATAACCGTTGTCTTATATATTTCATTTTTTAAAATAGACAACTCATCTTCTGATATCTCATCAATGTGTAATGAATAATTCTTCTTATTTATTTCTTCAATATATTTAATAATTTCATTAAGCTCTTTATTTTTTTTAGAATTATACTTAAAAAATATAATCAACAAAATAAAATTTGATAAGAGCAAGAATCCTATATTTATTGCCAAAAATATATGATAGCTCTTATTATTTTCTAATATTATAGAATCCGTATCTACATCTATGCCATACTTATCAAATAATTTTGTGTCTGAACCTTCACTATTGAATATTTGCATAATTTCATTGTCAGAAATATCAGGATATTCTTCTTTTATTTTATTGACCATTACAACTATTTTATTATTAAAGTTTTTTGTATACACATTATACTCATATATATTTATTATTAGAAACAAGCTTAATAAACATATAACACACATAAAAGTAAATATTAAATGTTTCTTTAACCTAATCTTGTTTGCCATCATCTATCCTATACCCCATTCCCTTAATAGTAACTATTATATCAGTTCCTAATTTTTCTCTTATCCTTTTAAAATATACTGTTATAGTATGGTCATCCACATCATTCCCTGTCCATTCCCATATTTTATCAAGTATGGTATTTCTAGTAACTACTTTATTGATGTTTAAAAACAATAAATTCAGCAATTTTAATTCTAAAGAAGTCAATTCTATAATATTCTGATTTTTCTTTACTAACATTTTATCCATATCAAAACTTATATCTTTTACTTGTATAATACTATTCTTCCTAGAACGCAAAATTATCTTGTTTACTCTAGCCAATAATTCTTTAGTACTAAATGGCTTAGTAATATAATCTTCTGCACCAATATCCAACCCTCTTACAATATCATCCTCTTCATCCTTAGCTGTTAAAAATATTGTAGGAATGTTGAGTTGCTTTATAACATCTCTATATAATTCAAAACCATCCCCATCAGGCAACGTAATATCCAATATTATTAAATTAATCTGAGGGCTTGTTTTCAAATATTCCTGCACTTCTTCTATAGAAGTTTTTGAAATTAAATTATAATTATTTTTTTCAAAAGAATATTTTAACCCTTTTATAATCGTCAAATTATCCTCAATTAGTAGAATGTTCATTTTTTTGCTCCTTTGTTTATATAATATATATTCTTCTCTACAAGTTGTCAAATATCTCAAAACTCCAACTTGCAGAGTAGCCTCAGAAATTCAGGGTGAGTCTGGCGGTGGATATATATTGTTTTGAAAATGCGGCTTAAGTGGGGACCGGCTAGCTACAGAGAGTAATAATTCCCCAGACCACCACAAAACCCAAAACGTCTCTATTCTTCCCCACTGCCATCCAGCAATCCGACCCTCGCACTCAGGAATTATTACTCTCTGTGCGCTGTTGGGAAGCATTTTCAAAACAATATATATCCACCGCCAGACTCACCCTGAATTTCTGAGGCGGCTTCCTGCAAAACCATACAAACAAAACCTAAATATTCTCATTCCTAATAGTCTCAATAATATTCTGCCTCCTAATCTTTCCTAAAGAATACCTCATTATACCAAAAATCAACAAAAACACAGCCAACACAGCAATACCAACAGCCACTAAAGGAAACTCATACTCCACACCAGATCCTTCAGCCAAAGCACTATAAATAGCATAAGATAACCCCACACCTATCGGTATTCCAAACACCAAAGACTTAACCCCCATAAAAATACTCTCAAGCCTAATCATCCTATTAAACTCCTTCTTAGTCATACCAATAGACTTAAGCATAGCAAACTCCTGCCTACGAAGCTCCATATTAGTAGTAATAGTATTAAATATATTTGTTATACCAATCAAAGAAATTACAATAATAAATCCATACAAAAATATTCCTATAAGAGTATACAAATTCTTCATTATTTTAACATTTTCTTCCATATTATTTAAATAATAATTATTAACATCCTTAAACATTTCCTCAATATCATTCTGTAATTTACCAGCATTTGATGAATCATAATAAACATACATACCATGACACTCTGCATGCTCATCAAAAAACTGATCACTTACTATCATAATGCTATTATACTTAGCATTCTTTAAACCAAAAGGTAATTCATCCGTTACATACCCCACATCTAATTGTAATTCATTTCTCCCACTTACATCCACAACAATTGTATCACCTTTATTATAAGAAAATTCCCTTACTCTATGATCTACATTCTTATCTTTTTTTGCATCATAAACATTCACAACTACATTGTCACACAATATAGCCTTATCTTTCATTTCATCATAATTTAATCCTAAACTTGTAATATATTTTTTATATTGCTCCTCACCTAGAGATGACATATTAATATATTCTTTACTATTATCCTCACCTTCAGATATATGCATCATTTTTTTGTATTCACTATCATATTGAGGATTTTTCATCTGTAAGCTGACACTCCTATATACAGTATAATCCCTAATATTATCTAATTTTGTAGTTTCTAAAGCCTTTTCATATATATTCTTCTCTGAATCCGTATACGCTACACTAAGACACATATTATAATCTGATATATTTAATTCATTATCAACAGATACAAAAGCTAAATTCATAAATGAATACAATGCTATAAATACAAATACTGATACAACTATTGATATTACAGTAGTTCTATATTTCTTTTTATTTCTCTTTAGATTTTTATATGATATATCTCCACCTATTCCGAATATCTTGTTTATAATCTTAGAACTTCTTAATTTTTTAGATTTTATTTTTATATTAGCACTATTTCTAATTGAATCAATTGGTGAGACCTTAGCAGCCTTTATCGCACTTCTAATTGCTGATAAGTATATTGTAACTATTCCTAGTAATAACGCAACCACTACCGCAATCCATGAGAATGAAAAAATCAATTTCAAATTACTTTCTTGAAACATTCCAGCTAAAAAATGATTACTTACAATTATTAGAATATATGAAGCAAGAAATCCTGATAATATTCCTAGTGGAATTCCTATTATTCCCAATATAGTTGCCTCATAAAAAACATTTCTTTTTATCTGCTTTTTAGTAGCACCGATACTTCTTAACATACCGTATTGCCTTATCTTCTCTGTAATAGAAATATCAAAACTATTTTTAATGCAGAATACTGATGTTAACACTATTATACCGCAAACAATCATTGCGACTATACTAAGTCCTCCACTTGCTTCAATATTTAGAGGATCTGTTTCTAACATTATTAAATAGTCATTTTCATTGTAACTATATTTTGCATTTTCCATTTCTTTCATTACATTTTCATATTCTTCAGCACTTAACCTTGGAGATGATAATTTTGAAAGAGTTTCTTCACTTACTCCCAAAATACTTGAAGTAACTGCATTTGTATTCTTAGTACCTGATTTTGTATATCTTGCATACACATCGACATAATCACTTTCTGAATAATCTTCATCGTTGAAAGTTATAAAAGTATATCCAGGTGCATCATAACTTTCAACATTAGAAGCGGGTCTTTCAATTATTCCAACTATTTTATATGTTACAGATGAAGTATCAATTATTTTTTCATCACTCTCAGCACCATTCTCTACATCCATAACCTCTCCATTTTCAGCATTTTCATCCACTTCCGCATAATCATATGGATGATATGGATTATTCTGATTCAATTCATAACCTTCCCCATTAACCCTTTTTCCTACATCTAATGTAATAATATCT
Source organism: uncultured Clostridia bacterium (assembly GCA_947624525.1). Classification (GTDB taxonomy): domain Bacteria; phylum Bacillota; class Clostridia; order TANB77; family CAG-508; genus CAG-492. Next base: position 6,381 of record CANQKT010000041.1, read on the forward strand.
CCAACATTTAAAGCAACTCTACCATTAGTTTTCAAATGAGTAGGTATTGCTATTTCACCATCTTTCTCTGGTAATCTTCCATCCACTAATTTAATTGAAAGATTTTCAAGGGCATCCTTTGTAAATGATTTTATAAATGCATATGGTTTATATTCATTTTTAGAATCCACTAGTCTTGCATACCCTATATCCTGTGTTATGTACAAATTCTCTACATTTCGATTATTCTTTATTGTCTCAACTTCATTTATTGGTACATTATAAAACGCAATATGAAAATTTCCCTTTTGCTGAGTTTCAAATTTTATTAAAGAAGCTATACCACTACAATATATTGAAGCAACAGCTGTAATAAGCGCAACTGATAATATTATCCCTATAATAGTAACTATCGTTCTTTTCTTATTTAATTTTAAATTTTTTATGGTCAGTTTATTAAGCAAATTCATACCCTACACCTCCATAACGATTCTTCCATCTTCTATTTTGATAATTCTATCAGCACATTTTGCAATTTCCATATTATGAGTAATCATAATAATTGTTTGTTTTAATTCTTTATTAGATTTCTTCAATAATGCAACTATCTCATCACTAGACTTAGAATCTAAGTTTCCTGTTGGTTCATCTGCCAAGATGATTGTAGGATTTGTAATCAACGCCCTTCCTATACTAGTTCTTTGTTGTTGACCTCCTGACAACTCATTTGGTAAATGATTTCTTCTATTTTCCAATCCTAATAATTTCAACATTTCATCTAATGTTCCCTTATTTATTTCGCGATTATCTAAAGCAAGTGGTAACGTGATATTCTCCTCAACATTTAATATAGGTATCAAATTATAAAACTGATATATTAAACCCACCTGTCTTCTTCTAAATATCGCAAGTTTATCATCATTAAAATTAAATATATCTTTCCCATCAATAAATACCTTACCTGATGTTGGCCTATCCACGCCTCCAATTAAATGTAACAATGTTGATTTTCCACTACCTGATGCCCCAACAATCGCAACAAATTCCCCTTTTTCTACCGAAAATGATACATTATCCAATGCAACAACCTTAGTTGAGTCTTTTCCATAAACCTTTGTTAAATTCTCCACTTTCAAAATCTCCATAATCATACTCTCCTTTCGTAAACTCATTATACTATATTGAAAGTTACAACTAAGTTACATTTCAGGATTTATTTTTTTGTTGTGCATTATATTTACATAATTCCTAAATAATCTCATGCGTGTCAACTTGTTATGTCTATTATTTTCATGTCAATGGGTGTCAATGGGGACGGAGATTTTTGACACACCTTTTTGTCAAAAATCTCCGTCCCCATTGACACTTTCCCCCTAAAATCTCTACACTTATTCGGAGAAAAAAATTAAGGTGAACCCAAATCATCAAACAAAAATTTTAATAATTTGAATTCACCTTAAATATCTATTTATTATCTATCCTATCAAAAAGAATCTTCACATTCTCCAAAGAAGTCCCTTCTTCCACACTTATCTCTTCCCAACAAGGTACCCCTAATTTTAAATATTCCCTTAATTTACCCGCCGTCTCCGGCATTATTGGCTCCAATAAATTAGATAAATTAGCAATAATATTAGCACAAGTATAAATAATATTATTAAATTCTTCTACATTCTCCTTCTTTTGTATCCATGGCTTTTTATCATCATAATATTTATTACCAATCTCTATTAATTCAATTATCTTACCACAAGCTTTTTTAAAATCTAACTCTTCAATATATTTTGAAACAATTTTATATGTTTCATTAATCTTACTTTCAATATCACTATCCATAACCCCTGATGGTATTTCCTCTAAGCCTTTGAACTTTAATGTTCTATTAACAAAATTACCAAATTTATTTACAATATCAGAATTGTGTACATTTACAAAATTTTCAATTGTAAAATCCACATCCCTATTCTCTGGCCCATAAGCTAACATGTAATACCTTAAAGAATCCACATTATACTCATCCACCATTTGCAACACTGTTATTCCATTTCCCTTACTCTTTGAAATTTTTTCTGAATTTATATTTAAATATTGACTTGCAACCATTATATCAGGAAGATGGAAATTTTCATTCATAGCTAGTAATAATGCTGGTAAAATTATAGTATGAAATGTAATATTATCTTTTCCATGGCACATATACATTTTTATATTTCCATTATTCTTCCAATAATCTTCCCAATTTAAATTATTTTCTTCGCAATATCTTTGTGTTGCTGTTACATAACCTAAAACAGCATCAATCCAAACATACATCTTTTTATCTTCAAAACCACTAACTGGTATATCTATTCCCCATGACAAGTCTCTTGTAACTGCTCTATCTTTTAGTCCCTCTTTTAGATATTTTTCTGTTTCATTTCTAGAAGCTATTCTCCAATTCATTTGATTTTCTTTAGCATACTGTTCTATTTTATCTTGAAATTTGGATAGTGCTAAGTATAAGTGTGTATTCTCTTTTTCAATAGTTTTATTTCTGCATTCTCTACAAGTTGCCCCTATTAAATCACTTTCCTTTGGAACATAACCACAATCACATTGATCTCCTTTAGTAATTTCTCCACAATTTGGGCAAACAATTTCTATTTCTCTGTCCGCTTCAAATTTTCCACAATGTTCGCAATATGGCTGATTAGACTTTTTCTCATATATATACCCATTATCATACATTTTTCTAAACATTTCTTTTACATGTTCTTTATGATAATCATCACATGTTTTTGTATATAAATCATATGAAAAATTCATCTTTTCAAAAACTTCTTTAAATTCACTATGATATTTTTCTGCAATATCTTTAGGCATAACTCCTTCTTTTTTCGCACTTTCCGTAATTGGCGTACCATGACAATCTGTTCCAGAAACATATATTACATTATCCCCTAATAATTTATGGTATCTTTTTAGAAAGTCTCCTGAAATTAAAGCTGCTAAATGTCCTAAATGCAAAGAACTATTTGCATAAGGCCAAGCACCGCCAATTAGTACATTTCTTAAACTTTTATTCTCTTTTTTTGAAATGTCATTCAATACACTATCCATTTATAATCCCCCCTAACATAAACTACTTTATGATACCATAGCAGAAGGCTTTCTGTCAATGGGTGTCAATGGGGACGGAGATTTTTGACACACCTTTTTATTTATTGTGTCAAAAATCTCCGTCCCCATTGACACCTATTGACAGAACTCCGCCATTTCATCATCTGTAATAATTTTTAAATTTTCTCTAGCATACTGAATCATTTTTCTTCTTTCTTCTTTATCCTCAATACTCCTCAAATAATTTAATACAGCTTCTTTTCCACCTATTCTCTCATTAAATTCATTCATTTCTTCCTTAGAAAATTTACGAACTTCTCCTGTTTTATCATCTCTCATTTTACAACTTATTGATAGTTGTTTTAGTACAGCATATCTTTCTAGTATAAAATTATTATCATCTTCCGAAGAACCATTAATTACATAAATCATATCATCAATATTATCAACACGCATAGGTGCTTTGTAAGTATAGTATGCCATAAGACTTCCAAATATTATTGCAGAAAATACGATTATAGTAACTACAACTATAACTACCTTATCCTTATACATCTTCATCCCCCCAATTGCTAATTTCTTTTTGATGCTCTTTTACTTGCTCTAATTTGTCATTTAATTTGTTCATAATATATTTGTCATATTTGCTAACAAAATATAATATAGCAAAATATATTAGTGTATATACTACAAGATAATATGGACCAAATCCTAATATATAATATTTTATGTTATATAAGTCTTGTGTTGGATTAATATTGGTTTCCATCAAAACTGATATAATTATCCTTTGAGTAATAAAACCTATTATTGAGAAGGAAAGAAGTCCAATAACATAATACCAGCATCTTTTTAAAATTAAACTAACTTTTCTCATATCTATATCATCCTTTCTTCCAGATATTTCATAATATCAGAACTTCTCCTTCGAGAAACAATCTGTTCACTCAAATCATCCAATTTAACTACGATTTTTCCAGTTTCACTTATATCAAACTTTTCTATGTGATTTATATTTACTATACAACTTTTAGATATTCTTATAAAATCTGCATTTTCCTTTTCAAGTTCATATAATTTACTTTTTACTCTATAACTATTATCCTTTACTTTACAATAGTTGTATTTTTTATCACTATAAAACATAATTATATCTTCTGCATTTATCTCTATTAGTGTATAATCTTCTGTTAAAACGACAACTGGATTTTTACATTTTGATTTATAATTATTTATGTATTCAATTAAATGTTGTATTTCTTTATTTTGTGAACTGTATTGTATTTCTATATTTACTTCATCTTTTTTTAAATTTTCATTATTTCTTTTATTAAAATTAATTTTCATAAACTATTTAATTGCTAATGTAGCTTAACAATCCTCCTTTCAACAGTATAATAACTTTTCCTCCTTTCATATTTTTCATTTTATATTCTATATTTAAGTTTTTCAACATTTTACGATAAGAGGTTATTTTTAGCGATATGTGGTTTTAAATATAAAAAAATCAAATACATATTATTTTACTTTTTCTAATTCGATTGTAATAGGTTCTCCATAATAATATAAAACTACTCTAATATTATCTGTACTATCATATTTTGTCATTCCAAAAGTTTCATAGAAATTATATTTATTTCCATCAAGCCATTCTCCTTTTACTTTTCTACTTGGACTTAAAGTACACATAAATCGTTCTCCGTTTGAATTTTCCACATAAGACCTATCAACTTTTTCGATTCTTATTCCATCTTCAGTAATCTCGCTAACTTGTAATCCATCACAATTTATGGGGTTCTCTTTTTCCAAGTATTTACTATACACTTCTTTATAAGGAGATTTATTAATAATATTATAAAATTCTTTATCAGTTTCTGTTGAAAATACATTTTCATATTTATTAGCTATTTCTAATTGTATTTTACGAATTTCTTCTGGATATTCTGGCTTTTCTATGTTATTTATAATTAATCCAATTTCAAAACCAGTATCTGATACCATACTTGAGTAAACTTTAAAATTATCATTACTACAACTTATAACTTTATAAGTATCTGTTGTTCTATTATACATTTCTTCTGGAACATCTAAATCAATGTTCCACTTTCCGTTTAATTCAATCATATTTTCATTATTTTCTTCCGTTATTATCAGTTTTCCAAATGAGAAATATAATTTTTTTGAGTTTGGATATTTATTTGTGTACATATTATACATTAATTTTACAATTCTATTTTCCTTGCTATGATAAGATGTAAAATTATTTAATCCATTGTTTAGATAATTATCATTAAACTCTCCAAATGTATAATTTAAATTATGTAATTTGCAGTATTCATCAAAACATTCTCTGTCATTGCCTGAATATATTATACGATTTTCTTCATCTCTAATAATCAAATCTTTTAACTCTATATTACTAATATTATTTATATCAACATATTGATTTATTTGTTCATCAAATTTAAAATTAAATTCTACACTTAAATTACAATCATCTATCAAAAAATTATCAATTTTTGCCTCTAAATTTATATTATCTATTATTTTATTTGGTTCATTGCTTACACTAGCATTATTATTTATATAGTCCATATCTGTATTTTCTATATATCCATGTTCTACTGCTGAAGTTACTCCTTGTCCTAAACCTCTAAAATTGTTTTTTATATTATCAATATTAACTGCGATAACAACTCCTGATATGACACAAATTCCTAAAATTGTTGCTAATATTGTCTTTTTCTTCATGGCAAATAACCTCCATTTATTAAATATATTTCTTTGAGGGTATTCATCTGTTTTTTTATCAGTTTGAAATTTAGAAATTGCAACATACATTCTATATTTATCTAGCAATTCTTTGTCATAATTACTTTTCATTTGAAGTGTACCCCCTATCTTTTAATGCTTTTTTTATTTTTTTTCTAACTCTAAATAATATAATCTTAACATTGGAACTTGATATATTTAATTGTTTAGCTATTTCTTTGACACTCATATCATTATAATAATACAAAATAAATATTTCCTTTTCTTCTTGCTTTACTTTATCTAATTGTTTTGCAATAATGTTTCTCTCTTCATCTTGTATTAAAAATAATTCTATGTTGGTTAAGTTTAATATTTCTCCATCATAATCATCTATATTAAGTTCATTTTTAGCTTGTCTAGTTTTATATTTTATTAAATTCTTAGTTATTCCTGCTATATATGATGATAACTTTTTGTTTATATCTAATTTAGACTCATTTCTCCATAAAGTTAGAAATACATCTAATATAATTTCTTCTGTATCCTCATTAGATAATTTAGTATTATAATTTTTGATAATTGTATATATGTAATTAGTATAATCTTTCATTACTTTTTCCATTTCAAGTTTATTATCATCAATATAATCATATATTTTTTTATCTTTCACTTCCAATTTAGATCTAAACTCCTTTAAAGACATCTTTCATTTATATATTAGCATAATTCTAAATTTGGTTACAATTTTTAATAAAAAATAGAGATTATTTCTAATCCCTACATAATTTTGTTAAAAATTTATCTATTAAATCCCTAAATCCCTAATAGTCATATCCTTACCACCAATATATACATCTCTATTCCTTATAATTGTATAATTTTCATAACGATATTCCATAATTTCGCCATAATCATTAACCCACTCTGCATCAGGGAAATCTCTATTTGCTTTTTGTATAATTTCATTCATCGTAATTTTATTTTGTAACAATGCTTCTCTTAATGGAATACTGTTCTCTGTTAAATCTGAACTATCACTATTAAGATTTATGGCAACATTTCCTTCAAAAGCATATACATTGTAATTTACATTTTCTATCTCACCTTCGCTGATTATTGTTTCTATTTGTTTTGGTGTTACCATATTTTTTTGATAAAATACAAGACTAAATTTATCTGCAGATTTCAACTCTATTTTTGTTGCCTTAACTTGTGCTGGATAACTCTCCTTTATATTCCCATCATAAGTTATTTTTACATTAGTTCCAACTTTATAAATTGCATCATTATCTTCTCCTAATTCAATAGATATTTTATCTGATGACTTTCGTATTTCTTCGTTTTCGTTTGGTTCTACTATGATATGTGATACATTAGATTCTACTACCTTGCCAAAAAATGAATATTCTTCATTAATTATAATATCATTTATATCTTTATTAATTTCAACAACTATAAAACCTTTTCTTATATCATCTGTTCCAATTTCGTTTGAAGTATCTATTTCATAGTTAATTTTTACATTATCGCCTTCTTTAATAGCATTTTTAAAATTTATAGATTGCTTTCCATTCACTAATTCTATCCCTACGATTGCCAAGGATTTAGTTTTAAAGTATTCATCATCATATTTTTTAAAAAGCTCTATACTTCTACATATTCGATCTACTACAACAAATGACTCATCTTCATTTTCTAGTTTATCACAAAATTTTTGCAATTCATCTGTATTAGGAATAATCACTTTGTCAATGTCTTCATACCATCTACCATAATTTTGCCATTCTAATACATATCCATTATATTCTATAATTTCATTTTCTTCTTTTTCCTTGTTGTTCTCCTCTTTCATTGTTACTGATGTTTCACAACCAGTAAGTATTGTCAGTATTGAAAATATTATAAATATAAGAAATACTGCCTTTATAATTTTTTTATTCATAAATACCACCTATTTTTAACCTTTCTACTGTTTAGACGATTTACGTTTTCTTTTTTGTTGGCGTTTTACAAAAATAATTGTATAAATTATAGTAAATATTAAAAATTAAGTATTGGTACTAATAAGACCAATATAATTACAATTGCAACTACTTATTTATGAATTTTCAAATTTTTCTTTATTATTGTTTTCCCTCAAATATCTTTGATACATTTTGTCCATACTAGAA
>CANQKT010000042.1 GCA_947624525.1 uncultured Clostridia bacterium
TTTATAACTCTTCTATATAAGTCATTTAAATCTGATGTTGCAAATCTACCACCATCTAATTGAACCATTGGTCTTAATTCTGGTGGAATAACAGGTATAACATGCATAATCATCCATTCAGGTCTATTTTCTGATAATCTAAAAGATTCGATTGTATCTAATCTTTTTACTAATTTTGCCTTCTTTTGTTCACTTGCTTTAGCAAGTTCTTTCTTTAGGCTATTAGATAATTTTTCTAAATCTACTTCTTCTAATAATTTATATATAGCTTCTGCTCCCATTTCTGCTTTGAAACTATCTTTTCCATATTTTTCAACTGCTTCATGATACTCTTTTTCACTTAAAACTTGGCATTTCATTAAGCCTGATGTACCTTTATCTGTAACTATATATGATGCAAAATATATAACTTTCTCTAAGTTACGAGGTGATACATCTAATATTAATGCTATTCTGCTTGGTATTCCTTTGAAATACCAAATATGAGCAACTGGAGCTGCAAGTTCAATGTGACCCATTCTTTCTCTTCTTACTTTGGCCTTTGTTACTTCAACACCACATCTATCACAAACTATTCCTTTATATCTAACTCTTTTATATTTACCACAATGACATTCCCAGTCCTTTGTAGGGCCAAATATTCTTTCACAGAATAGTCCGTCTTTCTCAGGTTTTAGAGTTCTATAATTTATGGTTTCTGGTTTCTTTACTTCACCTTTTGACCATTCTCTTATTTTCTCATCTGATGCAAGGCCTATTTTTATTTTATCAAATAATTCTAGTTCGTCCATTAAAACTCGCCTCCTTCCTCAAGATCTTCATCATTAAATATATTATCTTCTGCTAAATCATTATCAAATATCATTAAATCATCTGCATCATCACTGATTGAAGAATCATAAATAGACTCTTCGTCCAATTCTTCCTCAGCCTCTATATAGCTGTCTTCTAATTCAGATTCATCAACAACTTCATCTTCTTCTAAAGTTTTAGCTTTATCAAGATTAATATCTATTCCATCTTCTATATGTTCTTTTAATTCTAGTTCAACATTATCGCTAGAATATAAACGTATATCTAATCCTAAAGATTGTAATTCTTTTATAAGAACTTTGAAACCTTCTGGAACACCCGGTTCTGGCACATTTTCACCTTTAACAATTGCCTCATAGGTCTTTACTCTTCCTACTACATCATCTGATTTAACAGTTAACATTTCTTGTAGTGTATATGCAGCACCATATGCTTCCAAAGCCCAAACTTCCATCTCTCCAAAACGTTGTCCGCCAAATTGAGCTTTACCTCCTAAAGGTTGTTGTGTTACAAGTGAATATGGTCCAGTTGAACGAGCATGTATTTTGTCATCTACTAAGTGGTGTAATTTCAACATGTACATAACACCTACTGTAACAGGATTTTGGAAAGCCTCTCCAGTTCTTCCATCATATAAAGTTGTTTTTCCATCTTTTCTTAATCCAGCTTGTTCTAGTAATTCTTCTATTTCATATGATTTTGCACCATCAAATACTGGTGTGGCCACTTTCCATCCTAAGGCTCTTGCTGCCATTCCTAAGTGAACCTCTAAAACTTGACCTAAATTCATACGTGAAGGAACACCTAGTGGGTTAAGAACTATATCAACTGGTGTACCATCTGGCATAAATGGCATATCCTCTTCTGGTAATATTCTTGAAATAACACCTTTATTTCCATGACGTCCAGCCATTTTATCTCCAACTGATATTTTTCTTTTTGTTGCTATATAGCATCTAATTACTTGATTTACACCAGGTCCTAATTCATCTGAATTTTCTCTAGTAAATATTTTTACATCTACTATTGTACCTGCTTCACCATGTGGTACACGAAGTGAAGTATCTCTTACTTCTCTAGCTTTTTCACCAAATATAGCACGTAATAATCTTTCCTCAGCTGTTAACTCTGTTTCTCCCTTAGGAGTAACTTTTCCAACTAAAATATCACCTGGTCTTACTTCAGCACCAATTCTTATAATTCCGTCTTCATCTAAATCCTTTAAACTATCATCACCAACATTTGGTATATCACGAGTAATTTCTTCTGGTCCTAATTTAGTATCACGACATTCACAATCATATTCCTCTATGTGGATTGATGTATAAACATCTTCTTTTACCAATCTTTCGCTAATCAATACAGCATCCTCATAGTTATAACCTTCCCATGTTGCAAAAGCTATTAAAACGTTCTTACCTAATGACATTTCTCCATTTTTCGTTGAAGGTCCATCAGCTAAAATTTCGCCTTCTTTAACTTTTTCACCTTTTGTAACAACTGGTCTTTGATTAATACATGTACCACCATTTGTTCTTTTGAATTTACGTAATTTATATGTATCAATAGTGTTATTTTTTGTTCTAACTAAAATTTCATCACCAGTTACTTTTTCTACAATACCTGCATTCTTAGCTGTAACAGTAATTCCTGAATCTTTTGCCGCTTTATATTCAATACCTGTTCCAACAATAGGAGCTTCTGGTATTAATAATGGAACTGCTTGACGTTGCATGTTTGATCCCATCAATGAACGCTTAACATCATCATGCTCTAGGAAAGGAATCATGGCTGCAGCAACTGAAACTAATTGTTTTGGTGATACATCAATATAATCAACCAATTCCTTATCAACCTCAGTTATATCGCTTCCATATCTAACCCTAATTCTATCGTGAACAAATCTTCCTTCTTCATCTAATGGCTCTGATGCCATTGCAATAACATACTTATCTTCAACATCTGCAGGCATATATTCTATTATATCTGTAACTTTTCCAGTTTCCTTATCAACCTTTTTATATGGGGTCTCTATAAATCCATATTCATTTATAATAGCAAAACATGAAAGTGCTGATATAAGTCCAATGTTTGGTCCTTCTGGAGACTCTACTGGGCATAGTCTACCATAGTGTGTATGGTGAATATCTCTAACCTCGAATCCGGCTCTTTCACGAGTAAGACCTCCGGGTCCTAATGCTGAAATTCTTCTTTTATGAGTTAATTCTGAAAGTGGGTTTGTTTGATCCATGAATTGTGATAATTGTGAACTTCCAAAGAATTCTCTTATTGAAGATGTTATTGGTTTTGTATTTATCAATGTTTGTGGTGTTACTACATCTAAGTCTTGTGTTGTCATTCTTTCACGAACTGCTCTTTCAAGTCTTGTCAAACCAATTCTAAATTGATTTTGTAATAATTCACCAACACATCTAATACGTCTATTTCCTAAGTGATCTATGTCATCTATTTTACCTAAACCAAAGTCTAGATTTACTAAATAGCTGATAGAAGCTATAATATCTTCATTTGTTATACATTTAGGAATTAGCTCATCATATCTTTCTTTTAATACCTTTACTAGATCTTTTTCATCTGTTGTATCTATAATTGATTTTAAAACTTCATAATTTACATCTTCTTTAAAATGTAATTTACTTAAATCCACATTTGGTAATATTTTGTGGATATTTACTGTACCATTTCCTATAATTCTAACTTTTCTATCCTCAACTTTTACATCAACAATATTGATTCCTGTATCTTGAATAGCTCTTGCAGTATCTTCTGAAATTACAGTATCTTTTTCAACTAGTAATTCACCTGTAGATGGATCTACAATATCATCATAGGCTACTTGACCAGCTATTCTTGTAGCTAAACTTAGTTTTTGATTAAACTTAAATCTTCCAACTTTAGCTAAATCATATCTTCTTGTATCAAAGAATAATCCATTAAATAAGCTTCTTGCAGCTTCTACTGTAGGAAGTTCACCCGGTCTTAATTTTTTGTAAATTTCGATTAAAGCATCATTAGAGTTTTTTACTGGATCTTTAGAGATTGTTGCCATAATTTTATCATTATCACCAAAAAGCTCCATAATATCTTGATCAGTTTCAACACCAATTGCTCTTAACAAACATGTTACAGGCAATTTTCTTGTTCTATCAACCCTAACATTAATTACATCATTTGAATCTGTTTCATATTCAATCCAAGCACCACGAATTGGCATAACAGTTGAAGTATAAATACGTTTTCCTGTTTTATCAAAATCACTTGCATAATAACAACCCGGAGAACGAACTAACTGGCTTACAACAACTCTCTCAGCACCATTAATTATGAAGGTTCCACTTTCAGTCATTAATGGGAAATCTCCTAAATAAATTTCTTGCTCTTTTATTTCCCCTGTTTCCCTATTGATTAACCTTACTTTAACATGTAATCTTGTTGAATATGTGGTATCTCTCTCTTTTGCTTCTTCCACTGTGTATTTTGTTTTGTCTTCCATGTAATAATCGAAAAATTCAAGAACTAAATTACCTGAATAATCAATGATTGGTGAAATATCTTTTAATACTTCCCCTAATCCTTCTTCGATAAACCAATTGTATGAATCTTTTTGTACTTGAATAAGATTTGGAATTTCAATTGAATCACCGATTTTTGCAAAGGACTTACGCACGCATTTTTCGTGTTTAACATCTTTTACCAACTTAAAATCACCCCTATTAAAAATTAAGCAGAATAAAATTTATATTTGATTTAAAAAAGTCCCTCTTGCATATAAAAAAGTAATTTACATTTTCTTAGAATTATCTGCCCCTTTAATCCCTTGAAATTGTAGCCTTTTTATACCAATTCCTCTTTTTTAAATTAAAATAACTATGTTAAATAAGCAACAAAAAGCATGTTGGCATGATTTTATTTTTCTGCCAACATCCTCCTAGAATTAATTTATTTTTTTCTCTCGTTTCAAAATTTTTTTAATTTTTATCACCCTTTTTTAATGTTTTCACACCAAGGAGTAAAAATTACAATATACTATTAAATTATACTATATTTTCAATGGGCTTGTCAATAAAAATTATTACATTTTTTATTGTTTTTTGAGTTGCTTGAACTATAACCCTTATACCACCATTCTCTCCTCATCATTTTCAGCATCTTTATTATTTGCAACTACCTCACTAATTTTTGTACGAATTATATCAGCCTTCTGTAACTTCATATTTCTTCTCAATTCCCCAATAGGCATTTTAACAAATTCATCCACTGTTACACCTGGATCTTTTTCAGCATATTCTTTGTATAAATTTTCCTCTAAACTAGGAATTAAATTATCCAAGCCCAACATTTTCATCTCTGGTTTTACTTTATCATTTATAAATTGAGTAATATTTAAAGTTAAACCTGAACCTTGACCATATAAAATCTCTTTATTCAAACTGTTTACAATATTTTTCCTGATAGTATATTTTTCTAATTCGCTATTTATAAATTTATATTTTATCAAATGAATATTAGCCTCTTCTAATTTCTTTTCTTGTCTTTCTCTTTCTAATTGTTCTAATTTTTCCTGCTTTCTTTCAGGCTTAAACATTCCTCTTAAACGAGCAAAAAAGTTTTTTACCTTACTTGTAGGAGCTAACTCAACCTTTGATTCAAAATCTTCCTGAACTTCTCTTACAAAATTCAAATTCTCTGAACAATCTTTAAACTCTGTAATACCATCTTCAAATTTTCCTAAGAGGTCTGAGACAATAGCTTGTACTAAATAAGATTTCATATTGAATTCTATTCCAACTGTTCTAAATTGTTTTATTACTTCGTGTGTTAATTTATCATGAAGGGTTGTGACGATATTTGGTAGATTTTCTTCTTTAGCATTTATCCTTTCAAATTTTTTTATTAGCTCTAAAGACTCTTTTATTTTTCCTTGCATTTTGTTAATTCTATCAAATAACATTTTTTCTAATCTATAATCTTTTTTATCTTGAGCGTGTTGTTTTTCTTTATTTTTCAAGTTTTCCTCTGTTGAGACTTCTTGTGTTTTTTCTCCATTGCGAATTTGTGAATTTTCGCTAACATTAGCAATTTTAGAATCATTTTGATTCTCAGTATTTTTCGTGTTTGATTGTTGTATTTGTTGATTTGGATTTTCTTGCACACTATTTTCAGACATATTAATTGCAGAATAATTTTCCGCTTGTGCAATAGGTTCTATAGATGACTTAGAACTAGAATTTAGAATATTTACTGTTTCGATTTGATTTTTTTCAATATTTGAAATTTTATTTTGATTTCTTTTCACATTTACATCAATACATGGATTGCTTAATGTTTCTTCTTGAGGAATAACTTCTTCTTGTTTGCTTTCAAATAATGACTTTAATGAATTTTCTGTATCCATTTTAAGTCCCTCTAAAATTACAATTCTTTGAGTTGCTTGCATATCAATTGAGTTATTTTCTTCTTGATTTACAAATTTTTTATTATTTGTATTAATGTTTTTTTCATTTACATTTACATTTTCATTTGTTCCCACACTCATACCTCTTCTCTACTTGTTTTTTATACATACATTATACAAATTCTTTATAGGTTTTGTCTATAGGAAAATGAATATTTTTTAAATATTTTTTCTTCTTTTTGTTTTATATTTCGACATTTAATTTTAAATCATTAATTGCTTTTCTCAAGACATTCTTAGAACTCTCATAAGTTAATTTTCCCATTGCATCTTTTATATCAACCCATTCGGCACTTTGTACTTCCTCTTCTTGAGCTACTATATCTCCCCCTGTTTTTTTGGCAACAAAGTATACAACATCCTTCTCCACATCAGACTTTGGATAATAACGCTCTACATATCTATAATTTTGATTTATCTCAACATCCAAATTAGTCTCTTCCTTAATTTCTCTTGCAGCAGTTTCAACCTCAGTCTCTGTTCCTTCTACATGTCCTTTTGGGAAACCCCAATGTCCTTGCACTTGTTTAATTACTAAGATTTTATCTTCATTAAAGACAATAGCACCACACGACTTTTCGTACTTCATATTTTACACCATACCTTTCCATATTTTTATTTAATATACATAATATCACAACAAAAAACAAAATACAATTATTTTTATCAATTTATTTCTCTCGGCAACTAATTGGTTACAGTTTAGGAGGTCTTGCATTAACATCCTAATTGCAAGACCTCCTAAACTATAACATTAATTATGCAAAGTAAGCTCATTCGAACTATCATCAACATCAAGCCTTAACACAGAACCTGCCTCAACATCTCCACTAATAATCCTTTTAGCAACTAAAGTCTCCACATAATTTTTAATAAACCTTTTCAAAGGTCTAGCGCCAAAATTCTGATCATAGCCATTATCAACGATAAACTGTTTAGCCTTATCTGTAACCTCAATTTTAATCTGCTTTTCATCCAATCTTTTTTGCAAATCAGCAAGCATCAAATCAATTATGCTATAAATCTGTTCCTTCATCAAAGGCTTATAATATACAATCTCGTCTAAACGATTCAAAAACTCTGGTCTAAATGACTGTTTCAGCAAATTATCCACTTGTTCAATAGCCTCATCACTTATACTTCCATCTTCTTTGATTCCTTCCAACAAATACGTAGAACCCAAATTTGATGTAAGTATAATAATAGTGTTCTTAAAATCCACTGTCCTACCTTGTGAATCAGTAATTCTACCATCATCCAAAACCTGAAGCAATATGTTAAATACATCTGGATGTGCTTTTTCAATTTCGTCCAATAATATAACTGAATATGGTTTTCTTCTTACTGCCTCAGTTAATTGACCACCTTCTTCATAACCTACATATCCTGGAGGTGCACCTATCAAACGACTTACACTAAATTTTTCCATATACTCAGACATATCAATTCTTACCATATTATGTTCATCGTCAAATAAGCTTTCAGCCAAAGCCTTTGCGAGTTCTGTTTTTCCAACACCTGTTGGGCCAAGGAATAAGAACGAACCAATTGGTTGATTTGGATTAGCAATTCCTGCACGTGAGCGAATTATTGCATCACTTACCTTCTTTACAGCCTCATCTTGTCCAATAACTCTTTCATGCAAAATGTTTTCCAAATTAAGCAATTTTTCTCTTTCACCTTCCATCAATTTTGAAACTGGAATTCCTGTCCAACGACCTATTATTTTTGCGATTTCCTCTCCTGTTACTTCGTTACGCAAAATACTATTTTTACCTTTTCTTTCTTCAACTATTTTCTCTTGCTCTGCTAACTGCTTTTTCAACTCTGGTAGTTTAGAATATTTTAATTCTGCCGCCTTATTTAAATCATAAACTCTTTCTGCTGCTTCTATCTCTCCATTAACTTTATCCAACTCTTCCCTTATTTTCTGAACTTGATTTATAGCATTTTTCTCGTTTTCCCATTTAGCCTTCATCTCTTTGAATTTTTCCTTCATATCAGCTAATTCCTTTTGAACCTCTGCTAAGTGTGCCTTTGATAATTCATCAGTTTCTTTCTTCAAAGCAGCTTCTTCAATTTCATGTTGCATAATTTTTCTTGAAATATCATCCAATTCTGTTGGCATTGACTCCATTTCTGTTTTTATTAAAGAGCATGCCTCATCAATTAAATCTATGGCTTTATCTGGTAAAAATCTATCTGAGATATACCTATGTGAAAGTACTGCAGCTGTAATCAAAGCTTGATCATGAATTTTTACTCCATGGAAAATTTCATACCTTTCTTTTAAACCTCTTAAAATTGAAATTGTATCCTCTACAGTTGGTTCATCAACCATAACAGGCTGAAAACGTCTCTCCAAAGCCGCATCTTTCTCAATATATTGTCTATATTCATTTAAAGTTGTGGCACCAATACAATGAAGTTCTCCTCTAGCAAGCATTGGTTTCAAGAGATTTCCTGCATCCATTGCACCATCAGTTTTTCCAGCTCCAACTATAGTATGAAGCTCATCTATAAATAAAATGATTTTTCCTTCACTTTTCTTTATTTCATTTAACACCGCTTTAAGCCTTTCCTCAAATTCTCCACGATATTTTGCACCTGCTATTAATAACCCCATATCCAAAGAAAAAATCTTTCTATTCTTTAAATTATTTGGAACATCACCATTCACGATTCTAATTGCCAATCCTTCTGCAATAGCTGTTTTACCAACACCCGGCTCTCCAATCAAAACAGGATTATTCTTAGTCTTTCTTGACAATATTCTAATCACATTCCTTATTTCAGAATCTCTTCCTATAACAGGATCCAACTTATTTTGTTTTGCTAGCTCAACTAAATCCTGTCCATATTTATTTAAAACATCATAAGTTTCCTCTGGATTTTCACTTGTTACTCTTGTATTCCCCCTAACAGATTTTAGAGCTGTTAAAACCGTGTTTTTATTAATATTATTATTCCTAAAAATGCTTGAAACCTTAGAATTTGCATTATTAATAATACCCAATAAAATATGTTCTACAGAAACATATTCATCTTGCATCTTTTTAGCCTCATCTTCTGCAGAAATTAAAACTTTATCAACTTCATTTGATACATAAACCTTATCAGGCTCTCTTCCTGAACCAGTTACTGCAGGTAAGGCTTTAATTGCATTTAGAAGTTCATTTTTAAGTAACTCAACGTTTACCTTCATCTTTTTCAGCAATTCTGGAATAAAACCATTTTGTTGATTAACAAGTGATAATAACAAATGCTCCTCCTCGATTTGCATATTTTGATTTTCTAAAGCTATTGATTGAGCCTCTTGTATAGCCTCAAGTGACTTTTGTGTAAACTTTTGCATATTCATACTCATCCCTCCTAATAATTAAATTTATTCTATACTCGATATAAAGAATTTAAACCTACTTTTGATTTTTCTCTTCATCTTATCTATTATAATCTCATTTTTTAGCACTGTCAAGTGGAGAGTGCTAATTTTGTTTTTATTATTTTATTTCTCTCGGTAACATAAAAAGCCCACGCTATACTAGCGCGGGCTTTTAGGAGTGAAAAAAGTCAAACATTACCTCCTAATCGTTTTTGAATTTCCTCAATGATAAATTCAAAAACCTTCCTACGAGGACCAATTCTGTCTTTTTCCTCTGGATCCATCTCTGAAAGAGTCTTATTGCAACCGAAAGGCTTAAAGTACTGATCAAATCCAAATACTCTATCACCTGCACAGTCACACATATCCCCCTTCAACTCTTCTTCTGCAACAATCTCCAAACGACCTTTTTCCTGTGGAACAATACATACCATCGCAGAATACCAATGAGCTCTTGTATTTTTACTTCCACTATACTGCATCTTTTTCAATAGCATTGGATACAACTCTGAAGGATTGTCCACATCTATCTTTGCCTGAAGATCTAAATCCTCTATGCAACGTTTAGTGCGAACTCCGGGTGCACCATTGAGACATTCAATAGCAATTCCCGAATCCTCTGCCAATACAGGCATTTTGAGTTTTTTTGCCCAGTATCGAGCTTTGATTTGTGCATTTTCCATAAAGGTAACACCAGTCTCCTCAGCCTGAGGCATACCTTGGGCTTCTGGAATATCCTTCAGACAGATCACTTCAACGCCTTTTGGTGCCATACGTTGGATCTCTGCTGCTTTCTTGGAATTCCAACTTGCAAAAATTATTTGCACTTTTCTTCCCTCCTTAAAGATATTTGATGAGTCCTTTGACATGCAAATATTATAACAAAGGCTACATAAACTGTCAATATTTATATTTAGTACTTTTTACACTCCAATTAATTGTTATAGTTCAGGTTCTTAAACCAACACATTTATTCGGAGAAATAAAGAAATAAAAATTTCTGAACGAGAAAACCCCATACATAAACTATATTTATGTATGGGGCCATATGCCTTTTTTCTTAGTCCGTCATCGCCATGTAGAAAAGCCTTGATCCTTCATTTACGCACGGAATTTGCCATTCATTGGGTTTTTCCGTAATAAAATGTTCGCTATTATCATTTCTCCATCTGATTACTTCTCCACATCTTTCGGTTATGTCCGTATAACATGGAAACTGTTCATTGCTGTAATCATACAAGTATTTGTATACAGCCTCTTCTGAACTGTAGCAATGGAAATTTGACTTAGCAACAAAGACCTTAATGCCATCTAATGTGATAATTTCTTTACAATAGTTCATAATTCCCTTGTATTCTGCTTCGTAAAGCATAGCTTCATTTTTCTGGCAACAAAAGAATTTGTCATATTGATCAAAAATATCCATGCAATGCATATTTTCGAGTGCCTTTAGCTCTTTTTCTTTGAGCATGGTAATTTCCCGAAAAACAAGTGTAAAAGACATATTGTTCTCACCTCCTTAAAATTAATTATGTTACACACATATTTGCATATGCGTGGAAAAGAGGTTGCTAACACCAGTATTACACTGGGAAATATATTATATCACAATTTACATAATTTGTAAATACATAATTTTAAAAAAATTGTTTTCTAATTGTATGTTAGTCAATCATATGTCACAACTTTTTGAAATTAATATACTTTGAGTACCATATATTGTTTAAACCGAT
>CANQKT010000043.1 GCA_947624525.1 uncultured Clostridia bacterium
GAATTTTTGTTACTCTGTGCAAAACTATAAGTTCTTTATTTCCCCCAGCATAGCTGGGGGTTTTCTCTAAAGTTAATTAAATAAAAAATTATATTCCGTAAATAATTTTTTACGCTCTGCTTCTCAACTCTTGCAAAACATCTGAAAATTCTGTTGGTAATTCCGCTTCTAAATGCATTTCTTTGCCATTGATTGGATGTTTAAAATCCAAACTTTTCGCATGTAACAATTGTCCTTTTACACCAAATTCATTTTTACCATTTGAATACACCTCATCACCAACAACAGGATGACCAATTTCACTCAAATGTACTCTAATTTGATGTGTTCTACCAGTATCTATTTTTACTTCTAATAATGTATACTTATCCAATCTTTCAAGTACTTTAAAATGTGTAACTGCCTCTTTCCCATTTTTTATAACAGCCATTTTCTTTCTATCTTTATTACTTCTACCTATTGGCATATCTATAGTAGCTTCATTTTCTGCTACTATTCCTCTTACTAAAGCATAGTAAATTTTTTTAACCTGTCTATCTTTAATTTGATTGCTCATATTTATATGAGCTCTATCATTCTTTGCAATTATTAAAAGTCCAGAAGTATCTTTATCTAATCTATGAACAATCCCAGGTCTTATTTCTCCACCTATTCCTGATAAACTATCTTTGCAAATATTCATAATAGCATTAACTAAAGTTCCATCCCAATTTCCATTGGCAGGATGTACTACTAACCCTTTAGGCTTGTTTACAACAATAATATCAGAATCTTCATATACTACTTGTACAGGGATATTCTGTGCTTTTATATCTAATTCTTTTACTTCAGGTTCATCTATTTCAATTACATCATCCTTTTGCACTTTATAAGAAACTTTTTCAACTTTGCCATTAACACATATTTTTCCTTGTTCAATTAATCTTTTAACAGAATTTCTAGACATATTTTCTCTATTAGTTGCAACAAATAAATCTAGTCTAATACCAGAATTTTCTTCATCAACTGTTATTGTATTCATCAACTTTATTCCTTTCTTTAATTATAAATGTTATTGCCATTCCGAATATTCCCATCACAATGAAAATATCAGCAATATTGAAAATTGCAAATTGAATTAATTGGGTAACATCAATAAAATCAACAACAAAACCTCTAATTATTCTATCAATCAAATTACTTGCCCCACCAGCAATTATCATAGAAAAAAATATTTTACTTATTCTGCTAAAATCCTTATAATTTTTTTCATAAAAAAAGAGCAATAAAAAAATTATCAAAATATTCAATCCAACAAAAATAGGAACATGTCCATCACCTAAGCTAAATGCTACTCCTTTATTTTCGCAATATGTAAATTTCAGAATGTTTTTTATAACTATAATCGAATCATTTTTTGCTTTATTTACAACAATGATTTTTGCAATTTGATCAATTGAAATCAATAATACAGTCCATATATAAACACTAAATTTTTTTAATTTATCCATTATAACTAATTCCTTTTTATTAATATATTTCAACAATCATTTATATTTAATTATATAATAAAAGATTAAATATGTATATATTTAATCTTTTATATGTCATAATAATTATTTATTAATTGTACATTTATTAGAAATATTCATTACAAAACCTTAAATTACCCTTTTATTTGTTTTGCAACTTCCTCTGCGAAGTTTTCTTCAACCTTTTCAATACCTTCACCTTTTTCTAATCTTGCAAAATTGTTTATTTTAGCACCTTTTGATTCTAATAATTTATTAATCTTCATATCAGGATCCTTAACAAACTCTTGCTCTAATAAACATATTTCTCCATAGAATTTATTAATTCTTCCTTGAACCATTTTTTCAGCAATTTCAGCTGGTTTTCCCTCATTCATAGCTTGGGCTTTTAATATTTCCATTTCTTTTTCTACTCTCTCAGCTGTAACTGATTCTCTATTTAAAAATTCTGGTTTAGCAGCAGCTATTTGTAAGCAAATATCTTTTGCCAATTCTGGTGTAGCATTTTCCATATCCACTAAAACACCAATTTTACCTTCGCCATGAACATAGCTTCCCACTATGCCATTTGATTCAAATCTTACAAATCTTCTTATTGTCATATTTTCTCCAATTGTAGCTATTTTGTTAGTTAAAACTTCTTGAACTGTTTTATCAGATTCTGATATTGAAGTTTGAGCTAGTAATTCTTCTACATTTGCTGGATTTTTTTCAACAATTTGTTTTGCAATATCATAAACAAAACTCTTGAATTCTTCGTTTTTACCAACAAAATCTGTTTCAGCGTTAACTTCAACAACTGCTCCCACTTTTTCATCTTCTGAAACATATGTTGCAACTAAACCTTCTGCTGCAACTCTGCT
Organism: uncultured Clostridia bacterium; assembly: GCA_947624525.1. GTDB lineage: Bacteria > Bacillota > Clostridia > TANB77 > CAG-508 > CAG-492. The sequence goes on from CANQKT010000043.1 coordinate 2,375, forward strand.
TGATTTTTTTGCAGCTTTTGCAATTCCTCTCTCTCTTAATAATTCAATAGCTTTTTCCATATCTCCATCAGTCTCTGTTAAAACCTTCTTGCAGTCCATCATACCTGCACCTGTTTTTTCCCTTAAATCTTTTACTTGGCTTGCTGTTACCATTAGAAATTCCTCCTTTAATTTATAATATTTTAGAATAAAGTGGCTTTGCCACCATCAACTATAAAAAATATAATATTTATATAATAACTTTTAAAAAAGAGTAGAGCAAGAAAGCCCCACTCTTTCAATATACTTTTATAAATTATTCAGCTGTTTCAGCAACTTCTGCCTCAACAACTTCTTCCATACTTGTTGGTTCTGCTGTTTCTTCAACAACTTGTTCATTTTCATCATTTGCTATATCTGATGATGTTTCAAAAGATTCACCTTGTCTACCTTCAATTATAGCATTTGCCATAACATCTGCTATTAATTTTACAGCACGTATAGCATCATCATTTCCAGGTATAGCATAATCAACATCTTCTGGATTACAGTTAGTATCTACTAAGCCTACAATTGGTATATTCAATTTTTTAGCTTCTAATATAGCTATTCTTTCTTTTTTAGGGTCTACTACAAATAATACTCCTGGAATTTCTTTCATATCTTTTATTCCACCAAGATTTTTTTCTAGTTTTTCCATTTCTTTCTTTAATAAAATAACTTCTTTTTTAGGTAATACATCAAATGTACCATCTTGTTCCATTGTTTCTAATTCATTTAATCTTTGTACTCTTTTTTGAATTGTTTCAAAGTTAGTTAACATTCCACCTAACCATCTTTGATTTACATAGTACATACCACTTTTTTCAGCTGCTTCTTTCATGCAATCTTGAGCTTGTTTTTTTGTTCCAACAAATAAAAATGTTTTTCCTTCCTCAGCTTGTGATTTCATAAAATCATATGCTTCATCTAATTTTTTTGATGTTTTTTGAAGATCAATTATATGAATTCCGTTTCTAGCTTGAAAAATATATTCAGCCATTTTAGGATCCCATCTTCTTGTTTGATGTCCAAAGTGAACACCTGCTTC
>CANQKT010000044.1 GCA_947624525.1 uncultured Clostridia bacterium
AAACATAAATAAATTTTTCATATTTATGTTTTATATCATAAGAAGTTTAAAGTTTACACAAACTTTACGATACTCTCTCAAAAATCAAATAAATTTGAAGCATAGAAATCTTTTAAGGATATTTTTAGTGACTTACAAATTTGATATATAACACTTGAACTAGGGTTATCAACTTTGCAATTTACTATATCTCTTAAAGTAGATGGAGGTATAGTTGATGTTTCAGATAATTTATTAACTGTTATATTTCTTTCAGCACATAATTCTTCAATTCTCATACTTACAGCTTTTTTGAATAGCATAATAATTACCTACCTTTCATTGAGTATTTTAATAGATAAATCAATAGAATATACACGGATATCCGTTGACTTAAAAAAGAGATGATGTTATAATATTTTTCAATCTAGCAAATAAAAAGAATATGAATTCAATCATATTCTTCAGTATATTTGACTAAAAAAAATCATAAATGTATAATTTAGTAAATTGTAAAATTAAATAATAATTAATCAAAGATGTTAGTTGCATTTTCAAATATTTGCTCATAAGTAATATCTAAAACTTTGCAAAAAGCGACAATTTCAAAGTCTTTAAGCAATAATTTTTCATTTTCAATTAAAGAAATGTCAGAATGATATATATCTATGCCCAAAAGAGCTATTTTATCAGAAAGTTGCCTTTGAGTTAAATGACGCAATTCTCTATATTTTTTAATGTTTTTTCCTATAGCATTTGATTTTCCATTTAATTTTCTTATACGCATATTTTGTGTTCCTTTCAACATTAATTATTATTTTACTATTTTACAATATTTATTTACTGAACTTGGTAGGAAGTTCAAAACAAGATAAAAAATAAAAACGGAGAGAAGAGGAAATAATGAATGAAAAAACGGAAGATTTAATAATAAAAATCTGCAATGAGCAGAATTATGATGCAATATTACGACAGCTTATAAAATCAGATGAAGAAAACAGCATAGAAAAAATATTGAATGAAATAAATAACAATAAAGATATTCCAAAAGAACAAAAACAAGGAATATATGAAGCTGTATTTGATTATATAAACAGGGCAAATGATAAGTTAATTAAGAATATAAAAGAAATCTTTAAAAAGGGAGTAGAAGAAGGTTTAAAAAATAATAAAATTCGAAATACTATATTGTAAAAAGGGGGAAAACGATTGAAAACAGTAGTAATAATTGATAACAATGAAGAACTCGTAAAGCAAGTGACAATGCTATTAAAAGAAACAATTGGAATAGAAGTAATAGGAACTGCAACAAATGGAGAGGAAGGTTTAATTTTAGTACGAAGGACAAGACCAGATATAGTAATTACAGATATAAAAATGCCAGAAATGAATGGAACAGAGTTAATTAGACATATAGCTGGTGAAAAAATGAATTATTTACCACACTTTATTGTAATGACAACTCAAGAAGCTAGTACAATAGCAGAGTTAAGAGAATTGCCAATTAGAAGAATATTTAACAAACCATTTGCAATCAAAGAACTTGTAAATGAGGTTGTGAAAATACAAGAAGATGAGAAAGTAAGAGTTATTATTGCAGATGATGATATAGAATTTTGTAAAAAGTTAAAATATGATTTAGATCAATATGAAGACATAGAAGTATTAGGAATTGCCAATAATGATGAAGAAGAAATATCACTAATAGAAAAATTAAAGCCTGATATTGTAATTACAGATTTATTAAGAAATGGAAAAATAATGCCAGAACAAATTATTGAACAATTTAAAACGCAAAGTTTTTTAGTTGTATCATATTCTCCTTATGCGACTCCAGAAACACGAGAAAATGTTGTATGGAGTGTGCATAAATATGAAATAGAAAACAATATTACAGAATTGGTATTTGAATTGAAAAAAGCAAAAGAGAATATGGTTAGGTTAAAACTTGAAGATACTATAAATATAAAAGAAAAACAGCAAGAAAAGGGAATATGGGAGAGAGTAAAAAAATTTTTTGCAAAATAAAAGAGCCAATAAATTTTAGCATCTATTGACTCACTAATTTAATTCTTTTTCAGTACCTTCATATATTTTATCTAAAGAAATACCAAAGACTTTAGCTAAAGCAAGTGCTTCATAATCTTTGACAATTCTTTTGCCATATTCAATTAAGTATATGTCAGAATGGTATAGATTTAATCCATATAAATCAAGTTTATTACAAAGTTCTTGTTGAGAGAGTTTAGCTTTTAATCTATATTTCTTTACATTTTTACCAATTACATTCAATTTTGAATTAATTCTTTTAGTTCTCAAGATAAAAACATCCTTTCAAGTTATATTTCTCTAATTTTAATATAAAATATGCCCAGACTTGAACGAATATCGTGCAAGTCTGGTATTATAAAGAATTAAATAAAAAATGTCAAAAAAACAGCTTGATTTTATTAATTTTTAGTGCTATATATAGGTTATTATAATATGAATTCATATATTATAATTATTTTTTGTTGAATGTAGGTACAATTCTTTTTGTATCTGCATTTTTTATAGGTATGAAAAGCTTTAAACTTGAAAAAGTAGACATAATCTGCTATAATTATGGCATAAGTAGGAAATTCTTACGGAACACCTATTAAAATATGTATATTGAAATCTTATATATATATGCGAGGAGGATAACATGAATAATAAGTTTGAGGCGATGATAATTACAGGAAGACTGGAAATTCAGCTACAGGAACAAAAAAAGGCACTAGAGGAAATAAGAAATCTGCAAATGTGTATTGCAAATGATAATTTCAAAGATTCTGCAATTATATTGGGGAGGCTTTTTGAACTGGCTAGTGAAGTCAATCAAAATGCAATTGAAAATATTAATATTCTCTCTGAATTTTGTATGAAGGAAGAGGAAATGTTAAATGAGAGTAACCCAGCTTTCAATATAAAAATTAAAGATATGGGCTTTTCATCTCGTGTATTCAACTGTTTAGATCGTGCTGATATAAAAACAGTAGCTTCAATTGTAGCACTGGCTAAAGAAGGAAGATTAGAATATGTTCGCAATTTAGGTGTTAGGGCTTATTCAGAAATAGCGGAAAAACTTAAAGAATATGGAATTAAACTTGAAGAGTACTAATTAAATCTCTTGTTATATACTGAGGTTTCAAAGGGGTATTCAATTTTAGGATGGTGTAATAATGAATTTTATAGATAATATGACCAATGAGAAATTATTTGATTTTGTGGAAAAATACATAGTAGATAAAATAACCCAAAATTCAAAAATAGTAAGGTATTCTTATTATGAGTTAAAGGTAAAATTAGATCTTAATGAAAAAGTGTTAGATAAATTTCTTAAATATAGTAAAATAATTTTAGATGGATTAGGTTATCAAGTATTTTTCACAGGTGCAAGGTTTAAATTTGAAAATGCAGACCGAGTGGTTGAAAGTAATGAGTTTATGATTGCGATAAAAGAAGAAAACGAAGACTGTTAAATAAGAAAATATAATTTTATTAATTATTCATTTTAACATTATTAAACAACGTTACCATCTAGGTGGTAGAAAAAATAATAATCAAAATTCTTCTAAAAAGAATATTGCTTTTTTGAAATTTTATTGTTACAATTCATTTAGGAAAATAGACTAACTATATGAAATTAAAAAGAATATAAAAAGTAAGTTCTTTAATAATTGGCAGCATATAGATTTAGGTGAAGAAAGTATAAAAGAACATTTTGATAATTGTAAATTTAATTTTGATATTGATAAAAGCACACGAGAGATATTATTGAATTATTATAAATATAGACCTTTCAATAATGAAATGATTGAGTTGATGAATAAATTAAAACATAATAACTATAAGATTTTTATATTATCAAATAATAATAAGGAAACTTGTGAATATTTAAAACAATTGCCCATGTTTGAGCGTATAGATGGTTGGATTGTATCTTGTGATTATCATATCGTAAAACCTAACAAGGAAATATATGTGAAATTATTTAATACTTTTAATATCAAGCCAGATGAATGTTTTTTCATAGATGATAATAAGAAAAATGTAGAGATTGGGGTAATGCTTGGAATGCAGGGTTTTACCTTTAAATATAGTAATAATAATATAGATGAGTTAATAAGCTATATGAAACAAAATAATATAGTTTTATAAATACAAAGGAGGAATTTTTAATGGGGAAAAAGTTTAAATCAAGCGGTTTTACACAAGCAGGTACAAATCACGGAAGTGATGAAAGAAATAATCAAGATGCAACAGCATCTGGTAGCAATGCTAGGTTTGAGGTAATAGTGTTAGCTGATGGAGTATCAAGTTGTAAAAAAGGTGGAGAAGGTGCAAGAATTACAGCAGAAACAATAAAAAATTGGTTTTTAGATATGGGCGAAAGACTAATGGATATATCAGATGAAGAAAGAAAAGATGTTATTTCTTCAGTAATGACTTCTGCACTAGAAAAACAAGCAAGACAGGATGGATTAGATATAAAAGAATACTCTAGTACACTAGCAACAATTTTAATAGATAAGAAATTAAAAAGAACAATGTATGCTAGTGTAGGAGATAGTTTACTTTTAGGAATAGTAGGCGATAAAGTTAGTATTGTTGCAATGCCTGCAGATTCAAGAAATGGAATACCAACTACAACTGATCAAAGCAAATTTATCAAAACAGGAGTGTTAGAGGCTAAAAATGGAGAATTAGTTGCAAGTTCATTTATAGCTTGTTCTGATGGAGCTTGGAAAGAATTATATCGTAGAAATAAACTAAGGTCAGAAGTTAAGGAAATGATATTAGGTAGAGATTATTCTGACCTATCAGAATATTTAAAAAGTAGAAATACCTTTGATGATTGTACATTTATAACATTAGATACTGAAAGAGAAATTGAAAAGGGAGAACAAACACCATTAGAGGCAAAAAGGTCTGAAAAAGCACAATTGGAAGATGAGGCAAGAAAAATATCTAAAACAGAAAAAGCAATAGATAGAATTGAAACAAAGAAAGATTTATTAGAATAAAATAATTATATTTACTGTTGAAATATAAAAAATGTTATTATTTTTATAAATAAAAAATTTTTAAACAAAAGATAGGGGGATTATAATGGAATTATATGATGAAGAAAGCTATGCAAAAGTACAAAGCTTGGAAGAAGAACAAAAAAGGAAGGAAGCTAAAGGCAATTTATCTCCATATAAGGTAATTGCAAGAGATGCCTTAATGAGTTGGAATGGAATGTCAGAAGAAGAAGCAACAAAGGTTGTAAGAGAATCTACTAATGAACAACTTGAATCTCAAGTATATGCTGAAGGCTCAATTGATTATGCTTTGAAAGGAATGCAAAAATTCGCTCAAAGTAACTTTCCAAAAATGTTTGGAGAGGAGCCTGATATACAACTTATATCAGATGAAAGATTACAACAATTAAAACAAGCTGTAATGGATGGACCAGCTGACGCGGATATATTTGCAACTGTAAAAGGAGCATTACATATACGCGTAAGTGGTGCTTTTGATTCAAGAGAAAATAAAGATGTAACAAATGAATTTATTTTAGATGTATTATCAAGTGTTCACGATGGTTGGGTTAAAGATAATCAAAAGAAATTTTTTGCAAGAGATAAAAAGTATCAACATATGCCAATAGAATTAATAGGATGGGATGAAGCAAAAAGTGATTTGTTATTCGTAGGTCCAATTTTATCAGCTATGGGCATAGAATATGATATGGAAAAATTGGAATCAGCATATGATAACAGAGTAAAGGATTTCTTTAAGAATAGAGGTATAAGAGAAATTGATGATTTACAAGGAAAGATTGTAAGAGGTGCATCTTTTTATCCTGCATTAGAAGGACAAGATGATGTTATTCAAGCATTACAAGATCCACAATTTGTTTCAGAAAGTGTTATTCCATCAATTAAATCAAAAGGCATTGGTGCAGATAAAAGTGCTATGAGTAGAATTGATAGATGGAAAGAAAGAGGATCAAAATTACAAACTGCAAAAGCAAGAAAACAAGAGTTAGAACAAAAGGCACGAACAATAGGCGAAGCTGAAAGATTGATTGACGAAAAGGAAAATGAAACAAAAAATATAGATTAAAATGAGGGGATACCAATGAAAAATAATAGTAATGAAAATTCATTAATAAAAGTTAATGAAAATAGTTTTTTTTATAAAATTAAAAATTTCTTTAGAAATTTATTTGGTAAAAAAGAAAGTAATATTACTCCAATTGAAAATCAAGTATTAAAAACACAAGAGATAACTAATAACAAGAGGGATAGTTTTAGAGAAACAGTTACTAACATTGAAAATGATGAAACAAGATTGTTAAAACTTCAAAAACAATTTGATAACGGAGAAATAACAGAAGAAGAACTAACTCAAAAACAAATAGAAGATTTAGAAAATTTATACAATAAGCAAATAGAAGAATTGCAAAAATCTAATGAATTAAGAAAAGAAAAAATAAAGAATAGTAAATATGGAAGTCAATTCTTTGATAAAATAAAAGCAATAGAAACAGATGAAACAAGATTACTAAAATTACAAAAAAGTTACGAAAGTGGAGAAGTTAAAGAAGAAGATTTAACAGATGAACAAGTCAATAAATTATTAGAATTATATCAAGACCAAATTGATGGATTAAGAATATCTAACGAAAGAAGAAAACAGAAATTATTAGAATATAGAGAAAAAATGAAAAAGGCAATATAGCTAGAAAATAAGGTTTTTTAAACCTTATTTTTTTACCGATTTTGACAAATTTACATAATTATGGTATAATAAATAGACAAGCCAAGTGCTTTTTATATAGAGTTAATATCCGTTATTACACCTTGAGGTGTTCACATATAAAAAAATAATTTTTGGAGGTATTACTATGGCAGCACAGACACTCGCATTCACGGAAGTGAAGCACTTTGAAACACAGGAGCTTAACCAGCTCAAAAAGAAGACCTACGCAGAGATTTGTTCGCAAATCAATACAATTTTCTGCGTAACAGAGGAAAAGGCAAGAAGATTTGCCGACATGTACGAGAAAATCATTTCCTATTCTCAGAGAATCACAACGGCTGACGGAATTGATGTTTTTGTCGCAAAGATTAAGAGACATCTTATCTGCACTGAGCCAAGCCTGTATTCGATTATGAAGGAACATTATTCTGCTATTGATGAATGTTACAAGGATGTTACTGAGATGGGTGGAGAATGCTTCTATAATTTGAGCTTCTTCAACTGGGCAATTGATACAGCAACACCTGTAAAGGAAAAATCATTCATAGTTCCTAAAATGAGAACAGGATCAAGACTCTTCTATGTCGCTTGCTAAAATCTAAAACAATGAAAAGGAGAATGCAAAATGAAAATGAACAACGCAGAGTTTACAAAGGCATTTAACAAGACCTATAAAATGGTCGCAACTACAGGGGTTTATTCGATGGAGCTGGCAAATACAATCGGCTATGGTGATGGTGTAAAAGCCATTGATATGCCGAGAGAGATGTCTGCTTGTGTGGAAAAGTACGGAGGCGGTTGCTGTTTCCATCATTCGTGGAGGCTGATTCACAAGCTCGCTGAAGTAGGAATTACTGCACACTGGGCTGTTGTACCTGAACCGAATGAAAATGGACGAATTGACCAGAAATGTGTCGTCGTTTATGAAACACCTAATGGCAACAGATATGTAGCTGACATTGTCGAAGACATCAAGGCAGGCGTAAAAGCAATGGACTTTGTTGGTGACAGCTGTAAGTGGGTAAATTCAAGAGGGGAGATTATTAATAACTCTCGAATTAACATTTATGAGATGGCGAGAATTAGCGATAATCCAATTGTCTCAGGGTACTTAAAGATTTATCCTAATCCAGATAGTACAATGTTATTCGATGAATACCACAAAGTGGACTGTGAGGTAATCAATATGTACGATGATTTTGGAATCGGAATGGCTTCTGAAGATGATTGCACTGAAAATGAGCCGATGACAACTAAGCAAGTAGTCAATTTTGAAAACACAATGGCTGATTTTGGTGCACCTACAGGAGAAAAAAATGATGACGATAAACCGACAGGAGATGATGGTGCAGGTATGGGAATGTCGATAATGGACGGTTACAATAATAAATTGGGATTATCTATGTAAACAGCTCCATAAATGCTAGGAATAAAGAGGACTGGAAATTCCGGTCCTCTTATGCTTGAATTAAATTTGTCATATTTGTAAAGCTGAACAGGTTAATGGTAAAGCTAATAATATGGATAATATATCTGATTTTGGTAAATTACTACTATTTATATTAGGAGTAGTTCTATTAGTATCTGCAAATAAAAAAATAAGAAAGTAAGATAAATTACAATTAAGAAAAAGAACAAATGAGTGTTGAAATTTCTTTGTTCTCTTATTATAATTATTAAAGAATATAGTAAGTTAAAATAGATAATAGAAAAAACATATAAATAAAAGAAAGTAGGAACACCCTACTTTCTTTTATTTATATGTTTTTTTTAGATATCTAGCTATACTTACAACAAAATTTTTGGCAGATGGATTATAACTAAAAGATGGAGTTAATATATCTTCAAAATCATTAAAGTTGTTTTCGTGTCTATTAGTAGCTTTTTTTACAGTCCTATAAATCGATTGATATGCAGACCTAGAATTTTTTATATTGCTTTTTGCAGCTACTTCCTTTATTATATTATCCCAATCTAATTTTGGACTTTCATAAACAATTAATACAGCTGTCTTTATTAATTCTGTATTGTCTGTTGCATCAAATAGAAAATTTTTTAATATATTATCCAAATCTTCTTCTATTAAGTATCTTTTGTTGGAATCAGCTATCATTTTTATTGTAGCCAACAATTCGGAGGGGGAAACTGGTTTTTGATAAGACCAGTCAAATTTGGTGCCGTCATGAAGTTTATTTCGCCAGTTTTCTGAACCAGAAACAACAATTATATTATTGTTTTTGGTGTAACTATTGATTTTCTTCAATACTTCGATTCCAGAGCAACCGGGCATATCCAAATCTAAGATTAAAACATCTGGTTTGAGATTATTGTAATTATCAATAGCACTCAATCCATCATAAGAAATATTAATAATTTCAACATCTTTATCTTTAGTTAACATACGAGATAAATATTCTGTATATGGAATATTATCATCAGCTATCATAAGATTAATCATTCTTATACACCCTCCTAATAATAGTATTCTATATGTTAACATCATATATATACATAATATATCACAGAATTTGTCATTTTTCAATGGATTTTTGAAGAATTTAAAATTAAGGAATTCCTTAATTTTACTTATGTTATAGGCATACTTCTCTGTAAAAAAGTGTAAAAAAGTGTAAATTCTTGTAATAAAGTGTATTTTTTTGTAAATTTTTTGCTTTTCATTCTACAGGATTATAAAATTTCCTTAGACAAAAGTTTATTTTAAGGGAAGTATTTAATGTACACGAAAGACTATTGAAGTACAAATGATCTTTTTATAAAATAAATTTTTGTTGTGTTAGGAGGGATGGAATATTAATATTATGTAATTGGAATTAACAACTTCCTTTAATTTAAACTTTTGCCGAGTTTGAATTTGGAGGAAGTTGAATGGAAAGGAAAAATTACTTAGAAGAAGATTTAACAAAAGAAGAAAAACTTTATTTTGAAAAAGCAGTAGTATCTGCTAGAAGATTATACATAAGAAAAAATTATAAATTCTTGACAACATCAACAACAGAATTAACAGAGAATCTTCTTGATGAAGGAGATTCTGTATTAGATATTGTTATAAAAAAATGTTTAAGAGAAATTAATTCTGCTATTGAGTTTGAAAAAGAGTTTTCAAATGATAAATTATATGATTTTGTAAAAGCATTGTCTTTAGATGAAAAGATGATGCTTTTTTCGTTGTTTAAGAAAAATAAAAGTATTCGTTCTTATGCAAAAGAAAAGGGGTTAGATAAAAATACTGTAAAGAGAAGAAGAGATAAATTATTAAAAGTAATTAAAAATATTATAGGAGATGATGGCAATGTTTAATAATTTTAATTTAAGTGATGATGAAATTATATTTTTATTTGAGAAATATAAACCATTGATATTAAAGGCATCAAGTATTAATTTTAAGTACGATGAAGACTTAAATCAAGAAATAAAAGAGTATCTATTTAGAGTTTTAACAAAAGGTAGAAAAAGAAAAAATTAAAAAAATTATAAAAATTTTTCAAAAATGCATACACTTTGAAAAAAATATGTATTCTTATGTGCAAATCTGATGAAGGAGGAGATACATATGGATACAGAAAATCAAAAAAAGATTACAATAGAAGAAGCTATAACATATGCAAAAGCAATGGTATTTCAATTTAAGAACAGTGGAAGAGAAGAACTAACTGCAGATTATATTGAAAATACAATGAGAGATTTTTCTAATTGGAAACAGCAGGACATAATAAAACTCTTGGCAAGACAGTTGAAAACAACCAAAAAGAAAAAAGTTAATAAAAATACACAGCAAGATAAATAGAGCAAAAACTCTATTTGTCTTGCTATGTCAAAAAGTTGTTAGCAAAAAATCAACCAAACAGGAGTATGTATGAAAAATAAAGAAAAGATAGAAGAGTTATATTTTAAAAATGGGTATAGTCAGAAAGCAATTGCTGATGAGCTTGGTGTATCTAGTCAGTATGTAAATAAAGTTATTGTAAATAATGAAAATTATTTATCAGAAAAAAATAAAAGAAAAGAATTAAATTCAGAAAAACATAAGCAGAATACGATTGATTATATATATAGAAAAAGAGCTTCAGCAGGAATAGATGTTGTGTATGAACAGGTGAAAAGTTTGCACAAACAGGATGTACAAGTGTTGTCAGGAGGCAAAAGACCAATATCAGATAGAGCTTATAGAGATTGGAATAAATCAGCTTTTAAATATAATGAGAAAACTAAAACATATAACCTAGAAAAAGGCTTAAATGCTGGGGTTGATGTTCCAAAGAGAATAAAGTGGACAACTTTTTAATTATAATTGTAATAATTTTTTTACGGTCACAATATAAATTAAAAAGAGGTGGACAAGATGGAAAGTATATTAAATAAAATTGATATAAATACTATAAAAAAATTTGAAGATTCAATATATGAAACATTAACATTCTTTTTAATTAAATCAGCAACAAATCAAGAAATTTTGAACAAAGAAGAAAGTTCATACTTATTACATAATATAGATTTATAATAAGGGGAAGGTTATATGGATTTATTTACAATTAGAAGAGAGTTGATGGCAGGTAAATCTATATATGATTTGCCATTAAGAGTAACACATTATTCAAGAGTTTCAACTGATAAGGAACAACAGAAAACTTCATTAGTAAATCAAGATACTTTTTATGAGCAAAAGATTTTATCAATTCCGAATTGGACTCTAGTGAAAGGTTACACAGATAACGGAATTACAGGAACATCTACTAAGAAGAGAAATGATTTTAATGAAATGATTGAAGATGGTTTAAATGATAAATTCGATTTAATTTTAACAAAAGAAGTCTGCAGGTTTGCTAGAAATACATTAGATACATTACAAATAACTAGACAGTTATTATCTAAAGGAATTGGTGTGTTATTTGAATTGGATAACATTAATACTCTGGAAACAGAGGGAGAATTAAGATTAACAATAATGGCATCACTTGCCCAAGATGAAAGTAGAAGAACATCAGAAAGAACTAAATTCGGATTTGCGAGAGCAATAGAAAAAGGCAGAGTATTAGGTAATGATTCAATATGGGGATATAAAAAAGATAAGTGTAAATTGGTTATTATTGAGGAAGAAGCATATATTGTAAGACGAATTTATGAAATATACTCAACTGGTAAAATAGGTATAAGAAAAGTGGGAGATGAACTAGCAAAAGAAGGAATACTCACTAAAGAAGGAAAAAAGTTTGCTTATTCTACAGTAAAAAGTATATTAACAAATTCAAAATATAAAGGTTTTTATTGTGGAGGAAAAACACAAACAATAGACTTTATAAGTAAACAAAAAGCATATCTTGATAAAAGTGAATGGACTGAATATAAAGCAGAGGAAGATATAGTACCTGCCATAGTAGATGAAAAACTTTGGGATAAATGTAATTCTATTTTAAATAGAAGAAGTGAAAAAGCTAAAAGTGATTGTAAATCTGGTTATGATAATAAGTATAAATATTCAGGAAAAATATTTTGTAAAAAAGATGGAAACACATATTGGAGAACATTAAGCAGAAATAAAGAATTATGGCAATGTGCATTATATAAAAAAGATGGAAATAAAGGTTGCAAAGATAATGTGAATTTATATACTAAGAGCTTAGATGAAATCCTTAAGAATATATTTAATCAATTATTTATAAATAAAAAAACATTTGTTGATAATTTAATAAATAATTGTGTAGATATATTAAAAGACTTTTCTTCAGAAGATGATATAAAAAAGAAAGAATCAGAGTTGGAGGTACTAAATAAGGAAAAGAAAAAACTGATAAATTTATTTACTAAAGACCTGATAACTGAAAAGGAATTTGAAGAGGCTAATAATGAATACAATGGAAAAATAGAAGTTATAAAAACACAATATGATGATTTAGTAAAATTAAGAGATTCTAGAGATAATGATAAAATACAAGACAAATTAAGACAATCATTTGAAAAAGATTTAGAATTTTATAACGGAATGCCTGATGAAATGGTTGAGGCTATTCTTGATAAAGTAACAGTTGAGAAACTTACAGAGGATGGTCTGGCTAATTTAGAAATTATATTAAATATTGGAACTACAGTTAATGTTTTATATAAAAAAGGCAAAATAGTAAATCAAACAGAAGATATTAAAATGGCTAGTTAATTAAATATAAATACATATAAAAAACACTTTATAAATAGTTACTAATATATAGTAACAGGAATGTTTATAAAGTGTTTTAATTTATGCTCTAAAACTATTGACAATGAGCTTTTATAGAGTTACAACACAAGAGTGATATATTAATAGTTGGGAGTGATTTTATGGATTTATATTTAATTAGAAAAGCCCTGAGTAGTGGCAAGTCTATATATGATTTGCCATTAAAGGTTACACATTATTCAAGGGTTTCTACTGAAAAAGAACAGCAAAAAAATTCTTTGAAAAATCAGGATTCTTTTTATAGGGAAAAAATACTTTCAAATCCTAATTGGACTTATGTAGAAGGTTATACTGATAATGGAATTACTGGAACATCAATAAAGAAAAGAAATGACTTCAATGAAATGATTGAAGATGGATTAAATCATAAGTTTGATTTGATTCTTACAAAAGAAGTCTGCAGGTTTGCTAGAAATACATTAGATACATTACAAATAACTAGACAATTATTATCTGAAGGGATTGGAGTTTTATTCGAATTAGATAACATTAATACTTTTGAAACAGAGGGAGAGCTTAGATTAACAATAATGGCATCACTTGCTCAAGATGAAAGTAGAAGAACATCAGAAAGAACTAAATTCGGATTTGCAAGGTCAATAGAAAAAGGAAGAGTACTGGGTAATGATGCGATATGGGGTTATGAGAAAGATAAATGCAAGTTGACAATTATTGATGAAGAAGCCTATATTGTAAGGCGAATTTATGAAATATATTCAACTGGAAAAATAGGCATAAGAAAGGTTGGAGACAAACTAGCAATAGAGGGTATTTTTAATAGAAATGGCAATAAATTTAGTTATTCTACAATAAAAAGGATTTTAACTAACCCTAAATACAAAGGCTTTTATTGTGGCAGAAAAAGTGAAACAATAGATTTCTTAAGTAAGCAAAGAGTTTTCTTTGATAAGGAAGAATGGACTTTGTATAAAGCAGAGGAAGATATAGTACCTGCTATTGTTGATGAAAATTTATGGCAATTGTGCAATGATATATTAGAGGAAAGAGAAAATAGTTTTCATCAGCAAGGGTCTTGTCATCTTAGCCAATATAAATATTCTAAACTAATCTATTGTAAACACGATTATACTTCATACTGGAGAGGTAAATGGCGAGAAAGCTGTAAAGATGATTTTTGGCAATGCTCTAATTATAAAACCAATGGCATAAAAGGATGTCCTAATTGTATAACTATCTATACAAATGAACTAGATACATTACTAAAGATGTTTTTTATTGATTTAAAGCAAAATGAGGATAAATTTATGAACAATATAGTAAGCAAGTTAAATGATATTGCAGATAACAACAAAAATCAAAAATACGAAGATATCAAGCCATTACAGGAAAAGTTAGATTCTATAAAAAATGAAAAAAAGAATCTAATTAAGTTATATAGTCTGGGTAAAATAGATAGCGATGAATTCGAGGAGATAAACAACGAATACAAATCAACCATTGCTAAATTAGAAAAACAGATTAGTTCAAAGGAGTATAATGGACAAATAGATAAAACAAAGGAAAATGCCCATAAATTCAAGAAGTACTTTAACTATGATCTAGATGCCAATAAAACTATAACAAAAGATTTTGTGAGGGAAAAGATAGAAAGAATATATGTGGAAAAAATATCAGATTATCATGTAAAACTCTATATATGTTTAAAACTCGGATTAGAATTATCCGAGTCAGATAAGAAATGTATCTGTTTAGCTCTAACCATGTGTATAGAAGGAGCCTTAGCTTTTAGTTTTACGCCATATCTTGAGCCTTGTTTTACCATTTCAGGTTCATCTAAAATAAGTTCATCCATAGAAGGTGTTACAATACCATAGCCTTTTGCTTTAACTTCTTCAAGAGCATAGGCAATTTTGTCATATTCCTTTTTAGTTTTAGAAAACTCTGCAATTGTTGCAAATAAATCACCTTCATTTGAAATTTCAACACCAGAGATTTCGGTAATAATTTTATAAAATAACTCATCATGCAAGTTTATGGTAATATTAACTTCTCCGGTTCCAAGTTTAATTTCATTTAAAATACTTGAAGAAATAACATCTGTATTTTGAAGTTTACTAATAGTATTATCAACATTTTTTAATATTCTAACATTAGAACATGATTCTTTTATTTCATCAAACAATTCTTTTTTTAGCCAATGATTTTCATCTAATCTGTCAGCCCATTTTGGAAAGTTAATATTTATTCTTTCTATAGGAAATTCATATAAAATTTTACTGAAAATATTGTTAATATCGTCTAATTCTAGATTAGAACAATCTGTTGGAACTACAGCAGTTCCATATTTATCCTCCAATTTACGAGCTAAATTTTTAGTAGATTCAGAATATGGAGAATCACTATTAAGAAGAATTATAAATGGTTTATTAAGTTCTTTTAATTCACGAACAACTCTTTCTTCTGCATCAATATAATCTTCTCTTGGAATATCTGTAATACTACCATCTGTAGTTACTAAAATGCCTATTGTGGAATGTTCTTGTATTACTTTTTTTGTACCAATTTCAGCTGCTTGCTCAAATGGAATTTCTTCCTCAGACCATGGCGTTTTTACCATTCTAGGCATATCATCTTCTAAATAACCAATTGCATTGTTTACAAGATATCCAACACAATCTACAAGTCTGGTTTTTAGTGATATGTTGTTTCCTATTGTTATTTCAACTGCTTCATTTGGAATGAATTTAGGTTCGGTGGTCATTATTGTTCTACCACCAGCACTTTGAGGTAGTTCATCTCTTGCACGTTCTTGTTTGTATGTATTATCAATGTTTGGTATTACTAGTAAATCCATAAATCTTTTTATAAAGGTAGATTTACCAGTTCGCACAGGACCAACTACTCCAACATAAATATCACCATCTGTACGTTTGGCAATATCTTCATATAGTTTAAAATTATTTTCCATTTATAATTCCTCCTTAAATGTTTGTCTATTTAAACTTTATTAATTTATATTAGGGTTTGGTGAGGTTTATGACTAATTTTTTCTGTGGTTTTGTGGGAAGCCGTCAAAATCAATAGTTATGTAATGCAGTAAAATATATTAATATTCCGTTCGTTTGCTGGCGTTGGGGTTTGGGAGGAAGACTTTAGGTGGGGGCGCAAAACTGCGCACTCCACTGCATATTAATATATTTTACTGCATTACATAACTATTGATTTTGACTACTCTACAAATTTAAAAAGTTAAACAATAATCGAAAAAAATGTATTATGAAAACAAAATATTGATTTAAAAAAATATTTGTGCTAATATAATCATACTATATTTAGTAAGAATTTATTTCATATATAATATGGAAGGATTTGGAAAAAATTTTTTAAAGGAAAGAGGAAATATGAGTAAAGAAGAGAAGGCAATTGAGATTTTAAAAAGATTTAAACAGGACCATGTTGTGAATTGGATGGAAAAATTAACTGAGGATGAAAAGGATAAATTGATAGAGCAAGTTTTGAATTTGAATATTGAGCAAGTAATAAATTTATATAATAATTTAAGTAAAACTTTTGAAATAGAAAATAAAAAAATTGAAAAAATATCAGCCATTGATATAGACAAATTAGAAAAAGATGTATTTTTAAATTATAAAAATATAGGAGAAAACATAATAAAGAATGGTCAATATGCTGTAATTACTATGGCAGGAGGTCAAGGAACACGTTTAGGTCATACAGGTCCAAAAGGTACTTTTAAGGTTAAATTAGACAATGGTGAAAAATATTTATTTCAAATAATAGTAGAATCTCTTCAAAAGGCAAATGAAAAGTATAATACAGTAATACCTTGGTACATAATGACAAGTGAAGAAAATAATGATCAAACATTAGAGTTTTTAGAATTACACAATTATTTTGGATATCCACAAGATAAAGTGAAATTATTTGAACAAGGTAAAGCACCATTAATTTCTATAGCTGGAAAATTGTTAATAGGAAGGAATAAATTAATAAAGGAAGCATCAGATGGAAATGGAAGTATTTATAAATCTTTAGCTAAAAATGATATTATTGAAGAAATGAAAAAAAATAATATTAAATGGATTTTTGTAGGAGGAGTAGACAATATATTATTAAAGATAGTAGATCCATTATTATTAGGAATTACAGTAAGTGAAGGAAATAAAATCGCATCTAAATCTGTAATAAAAAGAAATGCAAAAGAAAGAGCAGGAGTTTTCTGCAAAATTGATGGTAAGCCTAGTATAATCGAATATACAGAATTGCCAGAAGAAATGTCAGAAGAGGTAGATAGCAATGGAAATCTTGTATTTGGTGATGTAAATATTTTAAGTCATTTATTTAATATAGAAGCTTTACAAGAGCTATCAACAAAAACTTTACCATATCATATTGCAGAGAAGAAATCAGATTACTTAGATGAAAATGGTAATTTGATAAATCCAAAAGAAAAAAATGTATATAAATATGAATCTTTTATTTTTGATGCATTTTCATATTATAATGAAATGAGTATTCTAAGAGTAAAAAGAGAAGAGGAATTTGCTCCAATAAAAAATGCTGAAGGGAATGATAGCCCAGAAACTGCAATAAAATTATACAATGAAAAGATAAATAAAACAGACATGAAAACATTCACAAATTTACCAGTATAGAAAAGTCAAAAATATATACTCTAGTTTTGCAGAATTATTTTTTGACGATTACTGTAAGCGCAAAAAAGTAACAAATCTTGAATTGGATTATACCACTTCAAGATTTGTTATTTTTAATAAAAAAGCCCACATTGCCAAAACACAATGCTTACATTTCTTGGTCACCTGGTAAAAAGTAATCAACAACACCATAAACCAAAGCACCTATGATAGCTGCAATCCAAGAAATTGAATAACCAGCAACGAAATATTGTGTTACATACAACACAACAGCAGCTAATACAAAACCAACAAATCCTTTACCAAAAGAACTTGCATGAAGTCCTGTAAATTTTGTTATTAAATAATCTATAACAGAAAGCACAATTGTAGCAGCTGCTAGTGCCCAGATATTATTTATTGTAAAACCAGGAGTGAAGAATGCAGTAATAGCAAGAACTATGGCAGCAGTTATTAACCTACCAACAATTTGCCAAACTGTGCTTGCTCCACTGTTAGAACCGTGTATTTACTTGATTTTCTGACATATGAATAACCTCCTTATAAAAAGAATGAAGTAATTTAAAATTACATTCATTGTTATTATTTACGAAAAATTTTTTATTATGCTTAAATATGAATAATTTTTTTGGAAAGTTGGCAAAATAAAATAAAATCCAAAAAATTCAAGGAGAAGATATATGTTAGTTTTATTTATTAGATCAATATTAATATACATAGTAGTTTTAATTGTGATGAGATTAATGGGAAAAAGAGAAATCGGACAACTTCAGCCTTTTGAATTGGTTATTTCAATAATGATTGCGGACTTAGCTGTAACTCCTATAAGTAATAGTGGAATTCCAATAACGAATGGAATAATGCCAATATTAGGCTTACTTGTTATGAATTTACTAATATCAATAGGAAATATGAAAAGTTTAAAAATTAGACAATTAATTTCAGGGAAACCTTCTATATTAATATATAGAGGAAAAATAGATGAGAAGGTTATGAGAAAGGAAAGATTCACAATTAATGAGTTGCAAGAAAGGTTAAGAGACAAAAATGTTATGAATTTGGGAGATGTTGAATATGCAATATTAGAAACAGGTGGTCAAATTAATGTTATACAGAAACCAAATAAAAGAGGTACAATACCAGAAGACTTTAATATGGAACCTGATTATGAAGGTATTTCCTATGATTTAGTAGTTGATGGAATAATTATGTATGATAATTTAAGTATTTTAGGTAAAGACTATAAATGGTTGAAAACACAGGTAAAAAAATTTGGATACAAGCCAGAAGAAGCTTTGATTGTAACTATTGATGGTAAAGGGCAGTTCTTTTGCCAGAAGAAAGAAATTAGTTAAATTTTTAAAAAAGTATAATAATTAGTTTATAGGTATATCTACGTGAAAACCTAAATATTGCAAGGAGTATGTGATATTTATTATATCAAAAAGGATTATGAAGAAAGAAATTATATTAGTTATTTTTATTATTTCAGCTATTGTTGTAGCAAATTTTGTTTCTCAAAATTATATTAATAATTTTTTTAATAGTATTTCTGAGGATTTGAATAATGTTGAGAGCAAAATGTCAAGCAATGATGTTAAAACGGAAGATTTAGAAAAAGATATAGAGGACATTAAGAATAAGTGGAATGACAAGCATGATTATATTGCCTGTTTTATAGAACATGATTTGCTTGATAAAGTAGAAATGCAATTCGTTACCATTGGTACTAATATTAAAGTAGAGGATTATAATAGAAGTATAGATGAGGTAGAAAAGTGTAAATTTATGTTAGAACTTATTAGAGATAAGGATGTATTAAGTACTATAAATATTTTTTAACAAGTGAGTAGGAACTAAATGATTAATCCATTTAGTTCCTACTTAATTTATATGATTATTATACATAAACTAAAAAATAAGTAGGCAAGTCTTAAAAATTTTTTTGAAAGAATGTTTTTGCGATAATAGCTAAAGCTTTCATTCATTGCACTATATTTATCAACAAATGTTACTATATAGCTTTCAACATATTTAGGAGGATTAATAGTTAATGGCCACATATGTTTTAAAATTATGTCTTGTTCTTTTTCTGATAATTTAAAAAGCTTGTTAGCATTTTCTAATGCTGTTTTAGGATGAGTAAATGCGTGTAGACCTTTTCGACCATTAGTTCTATACCTCCAGTCATAAAGAAACAAGTCATGCAACATGGCTGCTCTTGTAGCTGAAATGTAATCAAGTTTTAGTTTTTTACAAAGTTTATAGCTAATAAACGAAACTTTCATACAGTGATCATAACATGACGTATCATAATGCTGTTTGAATTTTCTCATTTCTTGAACTGTTTGGTTTTCTATGATATCTTCTATTATAATTTTAAATTCATTATCATTTTTTAACAAGGCAAAATCTCCTTTACTGGGTTATAATTATATTATACTATATATTTTGCTAAAAATATATAATTTTATGAAATTTTATTTATGTTTTTGTTTGCTAATTGCAGGGGCACCCAAAGTATAATGTATGTTTATAAATCTTTTGAAATGGTAATAATAAATTAAGAAGAAGTTTTGTAGTTAATACTTTTGTAGAAAAATGTCTTTGATGATAGTGTTGAAAAAAACAAAACTTTTGTTTTGTTTTTTTATTGACTATTCTTTTTTTTAATGTTACAATAGTTATAATGATTTTGTTATTGAAGGGGTGATTTTATGCATACATCAGATTCAACTAATAAAGCACTGGAAGAACAAATCGAACAAATAAACAAAACACTAGATGAATTAAAAAAAAATCAAGGTGAAGAACTATCTTTATTACAAAAAAACCATGCAGTAAATATGAAAAAATTAGACAAAATACAAGAATATAATAAAATATCTGATATGACAAACCAAGTATTTGAAAAAAGGTTACAGGGAATTGAAAATGCTATAATTAAATTAAATAATAGTCTTTCAGGGAAAAATAGCAAATAACAAAAGATGAAAAAGTAAAATAAAAGTGGTTTATTATAAACTACTTTTGGTTTTACTTTTTTAAATACTATATTGTATAGAATAATATGAAAATCATAGTTATATCATGTGTTAAGATAAAAAAGTGGAGAAAAGAGGAAATATGAAAAATATAAAAGATTTTGATTTAAAAGATTTGGAAGAAGAATTTGAAAAAATAGGTGAAAAAAAGTATAGAGCAGGACAAGTCTTTCACTGGTTATATATAGAAAAAGTAAAAAGCTTTGATGAAATGACAAATTTATCTTTAGAGTTGAGAGAAAAATTAAAAGAAAATTATACAATTTGCAATTATAATATATTAAGAAAGCAAGAATCATCAGATGGTACAAAAAAATATTTGTTTGATGTACTTGATGGAAATGCAATAGAGACGGTGCTTATGCAATATCATCATGGAAAAACCGTGTGTGTATCAACACAAATTGGATGTAAAATGGGTTGTAAATTTTGCGCATCAACTGGAATTAAATTTATAAGAAATCTTACACCTGGTGAAATAGTTGAACAAATATTAGCAGTAGAACAGGATATTGGAGATATAATTTCAAATGTGGTATATATGGGAATAGGTGAACCTTTAGACAATTATGATAATGTTATAAAGTCTATAAGAATTTTGAATAATCAAAAAGGTCTAAATATAGGTGCCCGTCATATAAGTGTTTCTACAAGTGGCATAGTGCCAAGAATATATGATTTAGCTAATGAGAATATACAATGTACACTATCTATATCTTTACATGCGACTACTGATGAAAAAAGAAGTAAAATGATGCCAGTAAATAATACATATAATATTTCACAATTATTGAAAGCATGTAAGGATTATATAAAAATAACGAATAGAAGAATATCATTTGAATATGCTTTAGCGAAAGATAATAATGATAATTTAGAAGATGCAAGAGAATTAGTTAAATTGCTAAGAGGAATGTTATGTCATGTTAATTTAATACCAATAAACAAAATTGAAAATGGAATGTTTATAAAAAGTACAAATGAAAATATTATAAAATTTAGAGATTATTTAAATAACAATGGAATTGTTGCCACAATTAGAAGAGAATTAGGTTCAGATATAGAAGCAGCTTGTGGACAGTTAAGAAGAAAGAATTTAAAAAATAATTAAAAATAAAAATTGAAAATACATTGTAAAAAAAATAATAATAATATAAAATATAGTTGTAAAATTAAAAATATTAATATATAAATATAATAGCATATAAACAAATGAATACTTGAAGGAGGATATATGAGAATTTTTGCAAAATCAGATATAGGTAAAGCTCGAGAAATGAATCAAGATTGTTTCTATATTTCAAAACCAGAAGATGAAATAAAACTATGTATAGTTGCTGATGGGATGGGTGGTTACAAAGGTGGAGAAATAGCTAGTAAGTTAGCTGTTGAAACATCTAAGAACTACATAATAAATAATTTTGAATCTATACAGCATGACAGAGAGGGTATTTTAAATTTAGTAAAGAGTGCTATAGAATATGCTAATTTAGTGGTATATGAAAAATCTAAGGAAATTCCTGAATTGGAAAATATGGGAACAACAATAGACATATGTTTGATAATTATGAATAAAGTATATATAGGTCATGTTGGAGATAGTAGAGTATACAGAAATAGAAAAGGATTTTTTAGAAGGTTAACAACAGATCACAGTTATGTTCAAAAATTAGTATCAGATGGAACAATAACAAAAGAGGAGGCATATAATCATCCTAAAAAAAATATGCTTATAAAAGCATTGGGATGCTCATCTTTAGTGGAACCAGATGTTATGGTTAAAGGTTTTATAAAAGATGATATATTATTAATGTGTACTGATGGATTAACAAACATGTTGAAGGATGAGGAAATTGTAGAAATAATAAATCAAAATCCGGAAGAAGCTTGCAGTAGGTTAATACTTGCTGCAAACGAAAAAGGTGGATATGACAATATTACAGCGGTAATTATTTTATAAGGAGAGAATCACATATGAATATAGAAGGAAAAATAATAGGTAATAGGTATGAGATTATTGAAAAAGTAGGCAATGGTGGGATGGCTACAGTATATAAAGCTAGAGACACCATTCTTAACAGATATGTTGCTGTTAAAGTATTAAGAGATGAATTTACTACTGATGAGGAATTCATAAAAAGATTTAATACGGAAGCACAATCAGCAGCAAGGTTAACACATCCTAACATAGTTTCAGTATATGATGTAGGTCAAGAATATAATATATATTATATAGTAATGGAATTAGTACAGGGAAAAACTTTAAAACAGATTATTTCAGAAGAGGGTGCTCTTCCATGGAAATGGACAGTAAATATAGCAATACAAATATGTTCTGCATTAGAAATGGCTCACAGAAATGGAATAGTACATAGAGACATAAAGCCACACAATATAATTATTACAGAAGATGGTATTGCTAAAGTAACAGATTTTGGAATAGCAAAAGCTGTATCTAACTCAACAATAACAGCTTTTGGAACAACAATAGGTTCAGTGCATTATTTTTCACCTGAACATGCAAGAGGCGGATATACAGATGCAAAATCTGACTTATATTCACTAGGAGTTGTAATGTATGAAATGGTAACAGGAAGAGTACCTTTTGATGCTGATACTCCAGTTTCTGTTGCATTAAAACATATGCAAGAGGAACCTATAGAGCCAATAAAATTAAACTCTAAAATACCAGAAGCAATTAATCAAATAATATTAAAGGCAATGAAAAAGGAAACTAGTGCAAGATATGCATCAGCTACTGAGATGATGAAAGATTTAAGTTTGGCTATAAAAAATCCATCAGGAAAATTTGTACAAGAAAAAAGTAATGGAGACTTTACAAGAGTAATACCAACTATTCCAGAAAATGCGGTTAATGAAAATAAATATAAAACTAGTAAAGATAATGCAAGAAGTAAGGAACAACCAAAATCAGCATTTAAAAGATATTTGGAAAATAACCCTAAAATGAAACCAATTGTATATTTAGGAATTACAATATTAATTATAGTATTTGCTGCATTAATATTTTGGGGAAGTCTAAAATTATCAACTAAATTATTAGGCTCAGATTCTGATTCAAATGAACAAGTAGGAACCTCTTTACAAAGCTATACATCAATATCAGTGGATGAAGCAAAACAAAAGTTAGAAGAACTAGGGTTTAAGTATGAAATAGAAGAAGTGTATAGCAATGATGTTGATGAAGGAATTGTAATTTCGCAGAAACCATCTGCAGGAACTTTATATGATCCTAACAAAAACAGTCCTATCAAATTGACAGTAAGTAAAGGTGTTAAGAAGGTAACTATGCCTAAAATAAAAGGATTAACATATGAAGAAGCGGTTGAAACTTTGGAAAAGGAAGAGTTGATTGCAGAAAGAGTTGACGAAATAAGCCAAACTGTGGAAGAAGGTATAGTTATTAAGCAAGATATTAGCGAAGGTCAAGAAATAAATGCTGGTACAACTGTAAAGGTATATGTAAGTTCAGGAAATGGACTTGAAAAGAAGACTGTTCCTTATGTTGTAGATTTAAATGTAGAAGACGCAAAGAAAGTTCTTACAGAAAATAAATTAGAGGTGAATATAACATATCAAGAAGATACAAGCAAATCTAATGATGTAGTATTAAAGCAAAGCTTAGAGGTTGGAAGTGTAGTTGATGAAGGTACTTCAATAACCTTAACAGTAAATAAAATTCAAGAACTAAAAGAAGGAACTGTTAATATTAATGTTAAATCTATAACAGGATATAAAGAAGGAAAAGATGAAGAGGGAAATGTTATCAAACCAAAAAATGTTTTAGTAAGAGTAAATGTTGATGATGAAGATATTTATAAACAAGAAGTACCAGAAAATACAGAAAATATAAATGTAACAATAAAAGGAAAAGGTGTTGTTACTATTAAAGTATATGTTGATGAACAAAGATATGCATATGAACAAATGGATTTGAATGGAAGTAACACAATTTTAGAAGTAAAAAGTTAACTTTAAAATTAACATTTGCAATTTGATATAAATTTTCAAATAAGAAAAGGAGCACACATGCCAAAAGGATTGATAATTAGCAATATCTCCAATGTTTATGAAGTAGAAAATATTGAGAATAATAGTGTAATAAAATGTATTCCAAGAGGAAAATTAAAAAAAGATGATATAATTCCTGTAGTAGGCGACAATATAGAATTTGAATTCCAAACTGATGGAACAGGAGTTATAACTAAAATCTTAGAAAGAAGAAGTTATATTAAAAGACCGAAAATGTCTAATATAACTCAAATGATTTTTGTAGTTTCTATGAAAATGCCAAAGCCTGATCTTTTATTATTAAATAAGCAGTTAGTTTTTGCAGAATATAACAACATAAAATCAGTTATATGTTTAAATAAAATTGATTTAGAAGATGAAGCTATGATTGACGATATATCAAAAATATATGAAAAAATCGGATATAAAACCATTAAGACTAATGCAAAAATAGGTGAAGGTGTAGAAGAATTATGTAAGTGCCTGGAGAATAATATTACTGCTTTTTCAGGAAACTCAGGGGTAGGAAAATCAACTCTAATCAATAATATATTCAAAGATGCATTAACAGCTGAAGGTGAAATAAGTAGTAAAAATAAACGTGGAAAAAACACAACAACATCTATTACTTTATATAAGATTAATGAAAAATCCTACATAGCAGATACACCAGGTTTTTCAACTTTTGATATATATGAAATAGAAAGTAAAGATTTATCAAACTATTTTCCAGACCTATCAAAATACACGGAAGATTGTGAATTTATAGGATGCACTCATATTAAAGAATGCAACTGTGGAGTAAAAAAAGCATTAGAAGAAAATAAAATAAATATTCAAAGGTATGAATCATACTGTAAATTGTATAACGAGTTAAAAGAAAGGGAGTTACATAGATGGTAGAAATATCAACATCACTATTAAGCGTAAAAAAAGATAATATAATCAAAGCTATATATAATTTAGAAACTGCAAAGACAGACTATTTTCATATAGATGTAATGGATGGAATTTTTGTTGAGCAAGATACAACAGAAAAAATGATAGAATATTGTGATTATTTGTCTAATATAACAAATATACCACTAGATGTTCATTTAATGGTATCAGATGTTAAGAAATATATAGATATGTTTTTGCCATATAATCCTAACATAATTACAATACATTATGAGGCTATTAAGGATAAAAATGAGTTATTAGATACATTAGATTATATAAAATTAAATAATTGTAAAGCTGGAATCTCAATAAAACCTGATACAGATATCACTGAAATTTTGGAAATACTAGAGAATGTTCATGTTGTGCTAGTAATGACTGTTGAGCCCGGACAAGGTGGACAAGAATTAATACAAACAGTATTAAATAAGATAAACAATTTATCTATGTATGTAAAAGAAAAAAATTTGGATGTTTTGATTGAAGCTGATGGAGGAATCAATATAAACAACGTAGAAGATGTAAAAGAAGCAGGAGCTGAAATAATAGTTTCTGGTACAGCAATTATTAATTCTGATAATTATAGTGATGTTATAAAAAAAATGAAAACGCCTTGATGTGGTGTAAGGCGTTAAAAATATTCTAATTATTACTAGAATTGTGTAGTAAATCAAGAATTTTAGGATAAATCTTTTCAGCATTGTTTTTCCAATTTTCTACAATTTCTTTTGCTTGTTCACGAGAATAAGCAAAAGTTTTTACTTCGAAAACTGTTTCATTGTTTTCAACTATTTTGCAATTAATTACATAGTTGTTTTCATTTTTTGGCGTATATTCTGCAATAATAGAATGTTCTTCTTCAACTTTTTCCAAAGTATTTTTTAAATTAGTATCTACCTTTAATTTTACGATACCTGGTAATATGTCTAAGGTAAGGTCTAGTGTGTTTTTGCCTTGTTCTGTTAATTCATAAATTAATTGATCTTCTTTAGTATATGAAACAATGAACTTAGTGTTTATCATGTCCAATAAAAATTGTTGAAAATAAAAATAGTTCATGTCTACAGCTGTAAGTACTAATTTATATAAATTATCATTCGTAATAGGTTTGTGTGTTTGATCTAAAATATATAGAATTAACACTTTATTTTCTGCTAATGTTTCACTGTCTGTGTTTATTTTCAAGGTTTTCATCTCCTATTTTTTTATTTGTTTCTTTTAAGTTATGAGAATTATAGCATATGTTGAGTCAAATTTCAATATGTCTCAAGCTTCTTTTTAGTTACCTAAATTGTGATTCTTTTTGAGAACCCCAGTATAAATTAAGTTTAGAGTTGTTGACCAATTTTTAGAAATATAGTAAAATATGTAAAAATATTGAATTACTTGAAGAAAGGAAATTTTGAAAATGCGTATTAGATTCAAACCATGGGCTAGAGGTGAATTGGAAGCTAGTAGCTTTTATATAGATAATCCTGAGGAGTATAGAGGAAAGTGGAAAAACCTATTTGAAAAGGAAAATCCAATTCATTTAGAGTTAGGATGTGGAAAAGGAGGCTTTATTTCAAAGCTTGCAGTTCAAAACTTAGATATAAATTATATTGCTATTGATATGGTTGATGCAATGTTGGGCTTAGCTAAAAGGAATATTGAAAAAGAATATAATGAAAGAAATATACCGATAAAAAATGTAATTATTACCAGATTTGATATTGAAAGAATATTGTTAATTCTTAATGATATGGATAGCCCTGATAGAATATACATAAACTTTTGTAATCCTTGGCCTCGTGGCAAACATAGAAAAAAGAGGTTAACACATGTTAGGCAATTGGAAAAGTATAGACAATTTTTAAAAGATAATGGAGAAATCTACTTTAAAACCGATGATGATGGATTATTTAATGATAGTTTGTCATACTTTGAACAAGCAGGATTTGAGATAAAAGATAAAACTTTTGATTTGGCAAATACTGAAAATTTTTGGAATAATATTGAAACTGAACATGAGAAAATGTTTAAGGAGCAGGGAATAAAAATTAAAGCTGTAATTGCAAAAAAGAAATAGTAAATAGACAATATCCTTTGTGAATTTTTTGTAAATTTTAAAAATATTTCAAATAACTAAAAAAGTTGTAATAAAGGGAATATTAAGGACTTTTTTGTAAAAAAACTTTAAAAAAAGCTATTGCAAATGGGCAAAATTATTGTTATTATTAATATGATAAAGTAGAAAGTTATAAAAGGAAGATAGATTATGATAGAATTTAGAAATGTTAATAAAACATACGATACAGGTACAGTAGCCGTGAATAATGTTAATTTCAAAATAGATAAAGGTGAATTCACTTTTTTAGTTGGAAGTTCTGGTTCTGGAAAATCTACACTAATAAAGATGATACTTAAAGAAGAAGAACCTACATCTGGAAATATAATCATCAATGGAAAAGACACAACATTTCTTAAACCCAAAAGGGTTCCATATTTACGTAGAAGTATGGGAGTTGTTTTTCAAGACTTTAGATTATTGCCTGATAAAACAGTATATGATAATGTTGCTTTTGCTATGCGTATTGTAAAGGCTACACCAAGACATATTAGAAGACAAGTTCCCATGGTATTGTCTTTGGTAGGGTTAAGTAACAAATCAAAGGTTTATCCAAATGAGTTATCAGGTGGAGAACAACAAAGAGTTGCTTTAGCTAGAGCTTTAGTTAACAATCCATCAATGCTTATTGCGGACGAGCCTACAGGAAACTTGGATCCTGATACGGCTTGGGAAATAATGAATCTTTTAAATGATATAAATTTAAGAGGTACAACCATTGTTGTTGCAACACATGCCAAAGATATTGTAGATAAAATGAAGAAAAGAGTTATACAGATTGAAAAAGGTAGCATTATAAGAGATGATAAAAAAGGTGGGTATGACAGTGAGATATAATTTAATTAGTTATTTAATAGGTGATGGGATTAAAAATATAGCAAAAAATAAAAAATCTACATTTACTGCAATAATAATTATGGTTGTTACAATGATAACAGTTGGAATTTGTATTATAGTAGGAGAAAATGCAAAAGCTATTTTAAAAGAAATGGAAACAAGTTATCCAATTGAAGTCTTTATAAAGAATGGAACAACAGATGAGCAAAAAGAAATACTAAAAAATGAAATTAAAAATATAGAGTATGTAAATCCAAATAGTATCCAGTTTATCAATAAAAGAGATTCATATTATTTAGCACTAGAAAAATTGGGAGATAGTCCATTATCAATAGAAGGATATACTGAAGATGATCATCCCTTTCCTGAAAAATATATTATAACATTAACAAATCTAGATAAACTAAATGAGGTAGTATCTAAAATTGAAAAACTGGATTACGTACAAGGTACCTCTGAAGGGGAACAAAACAGCGAAGTATCATATTCAAATAAAGATGATGGAATAACAATCAATGAAAATGAAGTAGATAATTTATCACCAAATGAAAATAATTTACAAAATTCAACTAATAAGAGCAGCACAGAAGCAAAAAGCGAAGGCTCAGCAGAAAGACTAACACAATTCAATAAAGGTGTAAACATAGCATTAATAACAATTGGTGGTGGTCTAATAATTTTCTCAATTATCATAATAGGAAATACAATAAAATTAACAGTACATTCTAGAAGAAAAGAAATTTCAATAATGAAATATGTTGGGGCAACTAACAATTTTATAAGAGCACCATTTATTGTTGAGGGTATTATTATAGGAGTAATATCATCCTTGATATCAATAGTTCTTGTGGGAAGTTTATATGTTTGGCTAAAAAGAGGTCTAATAGGTAATTTTATTCAAGGTTGGCTAAAAGGATTTAACAATATGAATACTGGAATGGAAAATCTATTGCCATTTGATCAAATGTTTGGACAAATAATGACTGTATTTTTAGTAATCGGAATAGGAATTGGAGTTCTTGGAAGTGTTATATCAATGAAAAAATATTTAAAAGTTTAAAAAACAAAGGAGAAGATGAAAATGAAAAGATTAGGAAAAATCTCATTAATTGTAATAATAATGATGATGATTAGTTCTTTAAGTTTAACTGCTTTTGCTGAAAATGAAAACACTAGTACATATTATCAAAATAAACAAAATGAAGCAGAGCAAAATTCTCAAGAAACGCAAACTCAATTAGACAATGTAGGAAATCAAATAGATGAAGTGTTACAAGAGGTTGCGGATTTAAATAATTCTATAGTAGAATATGAAAATCAAATAAAACAATTAACAGAGAAACTAGATGATTTACAACAATCTATAGATGAAAAGGAAGAAGAATTAAAAGAAAAGAAACAAATGTTAGAAGATAGATTAGTAGCTATGTATATGAAAAAACAAACTACCTTTTTAGATGTATTACTTTCAGGAAACCTAATGAATTTTATATCTAATAAAGACTTAATAAAACAAATCTCAGATTATGATAACAATTTAATCGCTGAAGTGAATGAATTGAAATTATCACTAGAAAGCGAAAAAGAAGAAGTTGAAAAAGTAAAGAAAGAAAAAGAAGATAAAAATAAAGAATTACAAGAATTAAAATCTGAGAAAGAAGAAAAAGCAGCAAATCTAACGGATGAACAAAAACAATTAGAAAAGCAATTATCTGAATATAAAGCACAGGCAGAACAATATGCAGAACTAGAAAGACAAGCAATAGCTAAAGAAGAAGCTCAAAGAAAAGCTGCTGAAGAAGCAGCAAGGAAAGCAGCTGCAGCAAATAGTTCATCATCAAAAAATAGCTCATCAAGTAGCACAAATACTGCAAATACAGGAAGCTATAGTGGTGGAAAATTAGGATGGCCATGCCCATCAAGTTCTAGAATAACTTCACAATATGGATATAGGATATTATTTGGAGTTAGAGATTTCCACACAGGAATTGATATAGGAGCTTCTACAGGCTCTAATATAGTTGCAGCAGAAAGTGGTACTGTAATATTAGCAAATTATGGATGGAATGGCGGATATGGTAATTATATTATCATAAACCATGGAAATGGAATTACAACAAGATATGCTCATGCAAGTCAATTATTTGTTTCTGCTGGACAAACAGTATCAAAAGGACAAGTTATTGCAGCAGTTGGTACAACAGGAAATTCAACAGGACCACATCTTCATTTTGAAGTAAGATTAAATGGTTCACACACAAATCCATTGAATTATTTATAAAATATCGGGAGCAGAAAATTTAACTGCTCCTTTTGAATAATAAAATATTAGAATTTCATTCTAAAAATATATTTTAAAATTTAATGATTTTTAGAATAAAAAAAATGCTAGATAATATAATATTTATAGTTATCTTAGGAAGGATTATGAGATGAAAGAGGACAAAAAAAATAGTATATATAAAAGTTTTATGATTGTTATAATAACAGCACTAATAACTTGCATTATAACAACAATAATAATATACAATTATTTTATGATAAGAATGGGAAAAGTAAGCGAGAGTAATGTAATAGCAAATGCTATAAATAATTTTGTAGAAACAATTTCTGGTAAAGAAATAAACGTTGTACCGGATATAGATGAAAAACTCTCAGATATAAAAGGAAAACTAAATGAATTGTATATTGGAGAAATAGACGAGCAAAAAATGACAGAAGGAGCATTAGAGGGCTATGTTTCAGCACTAGGTGACGAATACACAGAATATTTAACAGAAGATGAAATGTCTGCTCTAATGCAAGATATAGAAGGTTCATATGTTGGAATAGGTGTATATATAGCTCAAAATACTCAAACAAATCAAATCGCGGTAATAGGTGTAATAAAAGATTCACCTGCTAATAAAGTAGGAATATTGGCTGGAGATGTTATAAAGAAAATAAATGATGAGGAATATACTGGCGAACAACTAACTCAAGCATCAAATATGATGAAGGGATTAGAAGGAACAAAAGTTAAAGTTACGATAGAAAGAGATGAAAAAGAAATTGATTTTGATATAGCAAGAGAAAAAATAAAATTCAAATATGTCGATTCAGAAAAACTAGAAAATAATATAGGATATATTAGAATAAGTTCTTTTGAAGGAGAATGTGCTGATGAATTTAAAAATGCATATAATGGTTTAAAATCACAAGGAATAGAATCTTTAATAATAGACTTAAGAAATAATGGGGGAGGATTAGTAAATCAGTCCTTGGAAATTGCAGAAGCAATAGTACCAAAAGGGGCAAAAATGCTAATAACAAGTGATAAAAATGGTAATGAAGAAATATCTGTTTCAAAACAAGATCCTATAGTTGATGTACCAATAGTAATATTGGTTAATGAATATACAGCAAGTGCTTCTGAAATTCTAACAGCTGCAATAAAAGAAAATGTACAATGCACTGTGGTTGGAACACAGACTTATGGAAAGGGGATAATACAAGGGATATTTCCATTTCAAGATCAAAAAACAGGATTAAAGATTACAATTCAAGAGTATTTTACGCCTAATCACAATAAATTGCATAAGATAGGTATAAAACCGGATGAGATACTGGAATTACCTGAAGAATGGCA
This sequence comes from uncultured Clostridia bacterium, assembly GCA_947624525.1. Lineage (GTDB taxonomy): Bacteria > Bacillota > Clostridia > TANB77 > CAG-508 > CAG-492. Next base: position 32,210 of record CANQKT010000044.1, read on the forward strand.
AGGGCAAGTTACTATTGAAAGAGAATATGATAATCAATTAAATAGAGCTGTTGAAATTTTGAGTAATGAGTAGTTTAATATTGAACATTGGGACATTTTCAAAAAAAATAAAAAAATTTAAAAAAGTTATTGACAATTAATCCAAAATTTAGTATACTAAACAGGTCGAAGGAAATGGGCGCATAGCTCAGCTGGGAGAGCATCTGCCTTACAAGCAGGAGGTCATAGGTTCGAGCCCTATTGCGCCCACCATTTTCT
>CANQKT010000045.1 GCA_947624525.1 uncultured Clostridia bacterium
GAGTTTGAATAAATTAGAATTATTAAACGAAGTTCGTAATCAAGAGATACATAAATTATATTATTATTCTGAAGATAGCTCGTTAAATAAAGCTAAAGTCGGATGCTTTGATCAATGGGAACAGTCAAAAGAAAATTTAAAAGTTATCGATGAAATAATAAAGGATATTAAGCAAATAGAAATGGGGGAATTTAAAGAAGTGATGCTAGATGTAAAAAAACACGAAGGAGAGATTGAGTTACTTCTTCCTAGAACTATAAAAGATCTCAAACATATTTTAAAAGGCATTGATATAGAACTTGATGATTTATTATACGGAACTTCAGTTGTGGAAAATATTGAAACTGGAGTTCCGTATTTAGATAAATTAATTGAGGAGTATAGAGAAGTTAACTTAAATGAATTAAATTATTTAAGTTATGTGATATGTCATTTTGATAATGAACAAAAAGAAAAATTTAGTGCAGTATTACAATTTGAAGATGATAACAATAATATTAAATCATTAAAAGATGTAATACAAGTTGCTTTTAGTTTAGATGAATATAGATTCCAAGAAGGAGTAAAGGATTTGGACGACTATGTAAAAGCTATAACTATTGGTCACGAAGAAGAATATTCAAAATTAAAAATAACTGATATAGACCATATCTTAAAAACAATGAATGATTTTGCAAAAGGAAAGTATCTAGAATATGATGATAAAAATTATTTTGTTGGTTATAACACTCTTGATAAGATAACTAGAAGACAAAGAATAAAAACATATAGATTAAGAGATTGGGAAGGAAATCAGTACGAATTTATGACTGATATTGTTTCAGCAATTGGAGTAACTGTTGTAACAAATGGAACTCTATATAGAGATTCAGAATTACTTATTTCAACTAACTTGCCTTATGAAGATTATATTGAGCAGTTAGAAAAATTAACTGAGAGAAAATCGATGGGAATATTTTCAGAAATGTCAAAAAATTTTGGGATATTTCCTGTGTATCTAGGTGACGAAAGATTAAGAGATTTTTCTATATTGCTTGAAAAAAATAATATAAATGAAAATGAAGTAGAGTCAGAAGATGAGTTTGATGGGGGTGAATAATTATTATGGAAGATGAAAAAGTTGCAGTAAAATCAGGATACTATATGGATTTCTTTTCAAAAAGTGAAATACCTAAAACATTAAAAAAGTCTGATAAACAAATTTTATTTAATAATAAGGTTTATGATTTATATGAAGGAACAAGCCTAGAAGATGAAAGAGCAATTGATGAAATGTTTGGAGATAATATGGGTTACTTAACTGAAGCTCACATCTACACAGGAGAAATTAAAGAAAAAATTAAACCTAAATGTAACCTGATTGGAGAGAATGGAAACATTTATAATCTTATGGGTATTGCATCTAAAACTTTAAGAAGGAATGGAATGGAGCTTGAAGCAGAAGAAATGGTTATGAGAATAGAAAATTCAAAAAATTATTATGAAGCACTAAATGTAATTCAGGATTATGTTGAAGTAACTGGAGAAGAAGAATTGGAAGAGAAGGAAGAATTTTAGTGAAAGAAGTACCAGAAAAAGAATTGAAAAGAAACAGGTTTATTGGAATGTGGGATAACATTTATAATGATGATACTGATAGGTTATATGGATTTTATGATGACAATAAAACTAATAAAGATAGATATAAAGCCTTAATGAAATGGATTTTAACTGATGATAAAAGTTTTAAGTTGAGAATGATTGCATATTATTATGACATTGATAAAGATTATTATGATTATGCTATGAACAGGTTAGAAAGAGAGTACAAAGAAACTATAACTAATGATAAAAATGAGGAAAATAATCAAGAAGACGAAGAAGAATTCGAGTAAATCGGCACTGTTTTCTGTATAACTGAATGTTATACAAGAAAAAAATTGTAAATATGCTAAAAGCCACGCTTTTAGGCTGTTATGGGGAGTTTGTATAACTCCCTCTTCCTGCAAAATTGCCTGAAGGCAATTTTGAGTGTCCGATTGTAGAGAAAGTAGGAATGTTTATGAGTAAAAAAGTAAGTTCAAAAAATGAGATGTTTCTTTTAAGATTAAGCAAGGAACAGAAGGAAAAAATCTTCAATATTGTGGAAAAAAGTTCATATAATAGTGCATCAGAATTAATTAGAGCAGGTATAGAAAAAGAAATAAATTTGCAAATGTATAAGGATAATATGGATGTTATTATAAAAGAATTAAGCAAATTAATTGATGTAAAATTAGATAATTTCATAAAATCTGAACGAAAATTAATCGCAAATAATGTTCGAGTTAATGCGTTAAATACATATATTATGGGTGAAGTTATTAAAAGATTAATGGGTGATGAACTCTATCAAGAATTTTTGAAAATAATTGAAAGTGGTAGAGTTAAAGCAAATTATTTTGTTAGCAGAAATGCAGAAGACATTTCAAAAGAGGAGTTACTTGAGTTCTATGGAATAGGAAAGGTTTATAGAAATGAGTAGTGTCTTTTTTGAATTGGAAACTCTGAATCCAAACTATAGAACAACATATTTTAAATTAAAAGATTATGCAGAATATTTGGCTAAAAGTGAGTATGCAATTAGAAATAAAAATACTACACATGGACTATTTGGAAGAGTGGAACAGTTTCCTAATATTCAAGATGAAGAAGATTTAGATGGAATAAAAAATTTCATAACTAATCTTGCTAAAGATAAAAAGCCTATTATGAGAGGTGTTATTTCATTAAAAGAAATTGATGCTACCAGATTAGGTTACTACGATCAAGAAAAATGGAAAAGTTTGTTTGAGAATAGATTGCCAAAGATTGCAGAAATGCTAAATGTAAAATATGAAAATCTACAATATGTTGGAGCAGTTCATATTGAAGATGGTCATCCACATTTTCAATTTATGTTATGGTATAAAAACGAATATAAACGAGATTATTTTGTGCATTATAGCATTAAAAATAAGTTGAGATTGCAGTTTACAAATGATATATTTCGAGAGGATTTACTTCCAATATATCAGGAAAAGGATTTTGCTAAAAAGAGGATTACAACAGAAAATTACTTGTTAAATCAATTGAAAAATGTGAGTAATAATAAGAAATTTCTGGAAGACATGTTAAAATATGAGAGAAATTTTGAACAGACAAAATTCATAAAGCATCTGCTAAAAGATAAGGAAGTTAAGCAGATTGTTGATTTATTAATTGATTTAAAACGAGAATTAAGAGGTGTAAGTGGAAGTATAAAATATCAGTATTTAACGAGTCATCCTGAAGTAATTAAGAAGGTTGATGATATTTCAAGACTGATTATAGCATCATCTCCACGATGTCAAATTGAAATTGAGAAATATATTCAAGCCAAGCAGAAATTGTTAGAGTTTCAATATTCAGATGTAGCAAAGTTAGAAGAGGCAAAAGAAAAAGCAAGGCAAGATGCTGAAAAAGAAATTATTAAAATGATGGGAAATCAAATTTTAGACATTGAAAGAAAATGGCTTAATAGTAGAGAAGAATATACATATACTAGATATAAAAATGAAACTAGAGATTTATTAGATGATATTCTTACAGCATTGTATTATCAAGCTGAAAACAGGAAAAAATATAATAGAAATTTTGAGCTAAAATTTAAAAAGCAACTATCAAAACAAGCTAAAAAGGAATTTGCAATTGAGAAACGAAATGCATCAGAATTTGAGTGGGAGGAATTGTAATTAAAAAAATAAATAATATTATAATGATTAATTTTGAAAGATTTTGTTGAAAAAAAGCAAATCTTTCACTAAACTGAAAGATTTGCTTGACAAACGAAAAATCTTTCACTATAATATTATTGAGGTGGTAATTATGATTTATAGAGAACATTATATAAATCCAGTTCGAGATTTTTATGATTCAGATTTAATAAAAATAATAACTGGAATAAGACGTTCAGGAAAATCAGTTATTTTGGAACAAATAAGAAATGAAATAAAACAGAAAACAGATAATGTAATATATTTAAACTTTGAAGATAAAAGAATTTTAGCAAATATATCTAATAGTGAACAGCTTTTAGATTATGTTGAGGAAAATAAAAAAAGTGGAAAATGTTATATTTTCCTTGATGAAATTCAAATGCTTGATGGTTGGCAAGATGCTTGTAAAACATTAAGATTATATGATAATTCTGTTTTTATTACTGGCTCAAACTCCAAATTACTTTCAAAAGAATTTACTAAAGAATTAAGTGGAAGGTATGTTTCATTTAAGGTAAGACCATTTGTATATAAAGAAATATTGGAGTATACAAAAGAGTTAGGAAAGGAATGTTCTGTAACAGATTATCTTGTTTGGGGAGGATTTCCAAAAAGATTTGAATTTGACACAGAAGATGCAAAGTTGCGTTACTTAAACGATTTAGATGATACAATAGTAATAAATGATTTGATAAATAGATATCATATTAAAAAAGAAGGATTGTTTAAAAACTTGGTTAATTTTATATTGCGTTCAAATAGTAGAATAATTTCAGCTAAATCAATTCATGATTATATACAACAAAAACATGAAAATTGTTCAATAAATACTATTATTAAATATTTAAGTTATTTAGAGGAAGCATATATAATTGAAACAATAAAACAATATTCAACAAGGACTAAAAATGAGTTAGCATATTATTTAAAATTATATAATGAAGATGTTGCATTAAATTCAATTAGATGTATGGATAATAGATATGATTTAACACATAATCTAGAAAACATAGTGTATAACGAGCTTGATTATATGGGTTATAAAATATATGTATATAATAATAAAGGCAGAGAAATTGATTTTCTTGCACAGAAAGATAATAAGAAATATTATATTCAAGTAGCTTATAGTGTGGCTGATGAAAAAGCATATAACAGAGAATTTTCAGCATTTGCAGATATAGACAATTTATCACAAAAAATTATTATAACTAACGATGATATTGATTATTCAACTAGTACAATAAAGCATATAAAATTAAAAGATTTTTTATTAATGGATACATTAGATGAAAAATAAAGTGTTGAAACAACATCTATAGTAGTAAAGAGTATTCATAAAAGTAAATGATCAGATAGGGTTATTTATTAAAATTTTATAAAAAAAGATTAAATAACCCTATTATACTCTATCAAACCCTGTCAAAAATGAAAGAGTTCAATAGGGTTAAGATTAATTGAGTAAAAAGGTGGAAATATAATGAATAAAAACAAAAAAATTTATATGATTATATTGTTAATTATACTTATTGCACTAATTATAATAGCAGGATTAAACATTGATAAAATAAATAATAATGAAAATAACCCTACAATAGAAACAGAGGCAAATGAGTATTCAAACTTAAATATAAATAAAGATGAATTAAATATATTTTATCTTAATGTTGGTCAAGGAGATTCTACACTTATAACAATTAATGGATATAATATGCTGATAGATAGTGGAGATGATTCAGATGGATATTATATTTCTCAATTTCTAGAAGCTCAAAACATAAATAAAATTGATTATTTTATAGTAACTCATTTTGATGATGACCATATGGGTGGAGCATATAAAATTTTAGAAAATTTTGAGATTGGAATATTATACACACCCAATGGAGCTTCTACAACTAATGCATATAAAAAATTTGTAAAAGCAGTTGAAGATAATAATATCAATATTGATAATGGATTAACTGCCTCAAAGGAAATTACATATTCATTAGGAAATGCTAATTGGAAAGTATTAAACATAAACGCTAAAAAATCAAACAATTCTTCTATTGTAGTTGAATTGGATTATGGAAATACAAAGTATCTTTTTATGGGGGATGCAACAACTACTGTAGAGAAAAATATTAATTGGGATGAAGTTGATGTATTAAAGGTTGCACATCATGGTTCTAATTCAAGTACAAGTGAAACATTTTTGGAGACCATCAAGCCAAAATATGCGATAATTTCTGTTGGTAAAAATAATGGTTATAAATTGCCAGACGATGATGTGATTAATAGGTTAATAGGAAAAAATATAATTATATATAGAACAGATAAAGATGGAACAATTTGGATTAAAAGTGATGGTACAAAAATAAAGTTTGATTTTTTATTGGAATATAATGTGGATGGAAATGGCAGAAGGCATGCAAATATTTTTGAAAGAAAGTATTTGGTGCTTTCTTTTTATAATCGGACTACATGATATAAGCCATCATTTTGAAGTTGTAGCCCGAACATAACCGACATCTTCATCATGCAATTCAGACATAGATATCATTTCATGTGGAATCGGAAATTCTTCAAAATTTAAGTAACATTGAACATATTCTTTTTCGATTTCATTAACTTCGAATATTGCATCTGAAGGTAGTTTTGATATACGATATTTAACATCGGATTTTACTAGATAATCTCTTAAATCATGTATGAAATCATCAATCCATGAGTTTTTTAGAAAACCAGAAGTGTGTATAGACAAATCAATATCACATAGTTTATCATAAAAAGAATTATTTAAAGAATTAAAAAAATCATTCAATAGTAAGACCTCCTTTCAGTTGTGAATTGTTAGGATTATATTATGATTTAATAAATAATTCAAGTAAAATATATAAAAAAGCAAAAATTTTCAGAAAGGAGACACAAAAGAATAAGTAAAAAAATATTAATAATAATTGCATTAGTATTAAGTGTAATTATAACAGCATATTTCTCTGTTAGCTTACACTTTATATTAAGTAAAAACTTTAATGAATTACTACATCTTAATGTAGAATTATTAATAAATACAATATTGAATAATAGAAGAGTACTATTAATGTTTGGAGTATCTGAACTTGTAATAGCATCTTTTTTATTGCTATTTTCAAACAAAAGCAAAAATATATACCATAGTGACAAAATAAAAATAACAGACAAAATTGAAGTACCAAAACCAGTAGGTGAAGGGCAACACGGAACTTCGTGGTGGCTTAATAAAAAGGATTATAACAAAATTTTTAAATGTAATGTAATTAATAGAAATAAGCCATATAATGAAGTTTCTTTTGATTCAGGAGGAGTAATTGTAAACTATGAAAGAGAGAACAATTTAGAAAAGATTCATTATATAGATAGCAATTTACATTTATGTCTTGTAGGAAGTTCAGGCTCTGGAAAGAGTCGTTCAATTATAATTCCTACAATAACAATGCTACGGATTAGCTCGGAGAGAATATGTTTATTTCAGATGTTAAGGGCGAGTTATATTTATATACTGCTGATAAATTAAAAGAGTTAGGATATGATGTAATAGCAATTGATTATATAAACTTTCTAAAAAGTAATCACTATAATTATTTAGATATTATTATCAATGCAGTAGAAGATAACAATGTTCCACTTGCAGAAAGTTTAATAAATGATTTAGTAAATGTTCTAGTTGAATCAAACGAGAAAACAGAGCCAATATGGAAAAACGGAGAGCAGTCTGTTATTAAAACAGCACTTATGGCTGTTATATTAGAGAACAAAGGAAGAAGAGAATATCAAACTTTAGCAAATGCCTACTATTTTGTAGCTGAAATGTTTAAGCCTGATGGAAGTGGAAAAATGCCAATTGATGAATATATGGATTCCAAAAGTGCTGATGATCCAATTAAAAAGTTTTATGCAGTAGCTCGGAACTGCACCTTCTAAAACGAGAGGGAGCTTTGTGGCTGCAGCACTTTCTACATTACAAATTTTTATCAATGAATATGTTGCTAATAATACACAAAAGTCAGACTTTGATTTAAAAAGTTTTGCTAAAAAGAAAACTGCAATATATGTACTACTTCCTGATGATAGGGATACATATCACAAATTAGGAAGTTTATTGATTCAACAATTATATACTGCCTTAGTTGAAACAAGTAGAGAAGAAGGTGGAGAACTTGGTATAAGGATGAATTTTATACTTGATGAGTTCTCGAATTTCACAAAAATAGATTCATTTCAAAGTATGCTAACAGTTTCAAGAGGTAGAAATATAAGGTTTATTATATGCTTACAAAGTTTTGCACAACTAGAGGAACGATACGGAAAAGAGGGATCACAAAATATTCTAGATAACTGTGCTTGGATGTATTTAAAATCTAGCAATATTGATACTGCAAGTAAAGTTTCAGAAAAACTTCGGAACATACACAACACAAGCGTATGGAGAAAGCAGTAATAGTAATATCAAATATGATAATTCAAGCAGTAGTATGAGTTTGATTTCTAGAAAGTTATTAACACCAGATGAAGTATTAAGAATTGAAAATCCATATGTATTAGTAATGATAGCAGGAAAACCACCTGCTATTTGCTATATACCTGATATTTCAAAAATGCATTTCAATAAACTTAATGAAATGGGTACACAAGAGGAAAATCAAAAATTAAGAATTAAGAGAGAAAACGAAAGAAAAGTAAGACCGATATCTAAAATAAAAATATGGGATATTTGGAATAAATTATCACAAGACATTGACGAAGAGGAAGATGAATTCACCAATGAGGATTTAGAAGAAATGCGAAATAAAATTAAAAGTAATAGCAGAAGGGAGAAAGTGATAAGTGGAAAAAATAAAAAGTAAATTTAATAAAATTTTAACTGCAATATTAGTTACAATTCCTTTATTTGCAACTAGAATGATGGTTTATGCTGAAGGTGAAGAAGGAGAGGCACAGCAAACAGGATTAAATGCAAGTAAATTAGTAATTGGAACACAAAATCTAGTACAGGCAATAATAGGTTGGTTAACTGGTATTAGTTTAACAATTTGTGGAGGATACTTCATCTACTATGTTTATTGTTTAAAAACTAATGATGAAGGTGAGAGACGAAGGAATATGCAGAATATTAAAACTACATTAATAGCAATGATTATAATAACCTGTGGATTAGCATTAATAGATACAATTTTAGGATTCTATAAATAAATGGAAGAGGTGATGCTAATTGACTGATATGCTTGTTGAATTAATACAAAACTTTGTTAATGGAGCAGAATCAACACTAAATTCATTATTTAATAGTATGCTCAATTTAGTATTTTTCATAGAACGAGAAATAATGTATGTTCCAGTTGATGATAATGCTTTTTTTGGACGCTCTATTGTAACAACAAAAATTGATTTTAACGAAATATATCAAGTTATATTCAATTATGCTACATACATTTTAGTTATTGTATTTATTTTTAAAGCAATAAAAATCTACTTCCTGATGCGAGAACGGAGATAGTGAGCAGAATCCAATGCAATTAGTTATTGGAATGCTGAAAGCAATAATTGTAATGATATGTTTTAAAGAAATTTACTCAATTGGAGTAGGTGTTTTAAAAGAATTTTTAAATGCAATTTTAAATGTAATGAGTGTGCAACCAACGAATTTAGCAGAGAGTTTGTCAAATAATATTCAGGGTGGAATATTTACTGCAGTAGCAGTTTTGGTATTGCTTATATGTTGGCTGATGTTAATTTGTCAATTTATTATGAAGGGTGTGGAATTGCTAGTTATGAGAATAGCGATTCCTTTTGCAACAATAGGATTATTGAATTCTGATAATGGTGTATTCCCTGATTATATTAGAACTTTTTTAATGACAGCCTTTACTGTTGTAATTCAATTAACATTGCTAAATTTATCTATTGCAACATTGCTTATGAATAAACTAATTTATGGAATAGCAATTGCAATTGTGGCAGTAAATACACCAAATATGCTTTCAAAATATATGGTAAGACCAACAGGGAATATTGTAACACAAGCAGGAAATACGGCAAGAAGTATCCGAGCATTATTGCCGAGAAAGTGAGGCTAAATGAATACATTAAAAGAGATAATTGGAATTCTAAAAATTATTGGAATTTCAATTGCAGGAATAACATTTATTATTTTGATGTTAAAAGTGGCTACAGAGCCTGAATATAAAGAACGATACATAAAACTCACAAAGCATTTATTAATGGCAACAATATTAATAACCATTTCATTGTCTTTAATAGATTTGCCAAAACAATATTATGGAAGTAAAGTTGAAATTGTCGATGATATCAAAACAGAAGCAACCATAAAAGAGCTCAAAGATAAGGATTGTCAAGATAGAGAAACAGTAAATGTAAATGGAAGATGGTATGTTGTAACTGATAGAGGTATGAAAATTGCAGGGCTTACTGATAATGATTCACTAGATAATGTAACTTATGTAGGTTTCTACAGCACAGAAAAAGTTGTTGAAAATGTATGCTTTTTACGACCATTTAGTGATTGTCAGGGAGTAACAAAAGGTTTATTTGCAGATATTAGATATTACAGAGATTCAGATGGATTAATATTTTCAAGAGATTGTACATATTCACAATATCAAAACCTAAAAGAAGAACAACGACAAAAAGAGCAAAAAGAAAAAGAAGAGCAGATGAAACAGCAGACTCAACAGCAAAATAGCAACAATAATGGAGGTGGACAATAAAATATGAGTGAAAAAAGACTAATAAAAATACCTAGACAGATAAGATTAAAAACTGAATTCTTTGAAGGCTTTGGAATGGAGGAATTAATAAAAACGTTAATTGCAGGAGGTATTTCAGCAGTTATCTCATATATTTTTTATAAAATTACAGGTCAGACCATTATTGCTACTCTGATTGTAATAGGAGTAATAGTAGTTTCAGTAATAGTTCTAATAAAAGGCAACAACAATTTTTCTATGGCAGAAACAATAAAAAATATTGTAAAATATGAGTTTATGCAAAAAGATTTTTACTACGAAAGAGGTGGTGTAAATAATAAAATTATTTCAAAAGAAAAACATAAAAACTTTGAACGAATTTTTAAATATTCAAAGAATTGATGAGAATTATTTGTACACATTAGATGGACAGGTAATTCTCTTTTTAAAGGTCTTTCCAATAAATATTGACCTTTTAACAGAAGATGAAATGGAGTCAAAAATGGATTTAATGAATATTGAATTAAGTTCAGAAAGTAATCAATATAAAATTTTAATAATCCCAAGAGCAGTTGATATTTCAGATCATATACACGAGCAACAAGAGTTAAAGGATTTGGCAAATGATGATATTAGTATTTATATTATTAATAACAGGATTATTTCAACGACGAAAATGGTTGAAAATAGAAACATTAGGGAAAACGAATTTTATATTATGATTTATGACAAAACAAAAGATAACATTGAAATAGATTTAGAAAAACGAGCTAATAGTTGGATTAGCAAATTAAAAAATTCAGGTTATGAAAGTGAAATATTGAATAAAAGAGAAATAATTCTACTTATAAAAAGTTTCACAATACCAGAATTTGCAAGAGTTGAAGACACAGATTATGATAACAACATTGTTAGAATAACAAGGAAAGGAGTTTAATGTTACAAACAAATGAAATATACAACATGGATTGTATGGAAGGAGTACGATTATTAGATGACAAAAGCATAGATTTGGTGGTTATGGATCCACCATATTTACTGGATTTACAAAAGATTAAAAATACAACTAGTATTAATAATTATGCCAATGAATTATTAGATTTAAAAGATGGATTTGATTTAAAAATACTTGATTTATTAATACCAAAAATGAAAAAAATTAATATGTATATCTATTGTTCTAAAAGGCAGATAAAACAACTATTGGAGTATTTTATGAATAAGGGGTGTAACTATGAGTTACTAACTTGGCATAAACAAAATCCAAGCCCATTAACGAATAATAACTATTTGCCTGATACTGAATATATAGTTTTTGCAAGAGAAAAAGGGGTTAAATTATATGGCAATTACTATACAAAACGAAAGTATTATATTTCAGGTGTTAATCAAGTTGATAAGAAAAAATATAAGCATCCAACAATAAAGCCATTAGCTTTTATTGAAAATCATATTGTTAATTCAAGCAAGGAAGGTGATTTGGTTCTAGATTGCTATTGTGGAAGTGGTACGACATTAGTTGCAGCATTAAAGAATAATAGAAATTACATAGGTTTTGAAATTAATAAAGAGTATTACGAAATAGCAAAGAAAAGAATTGAGGATACTAAAGCAGAAATGGAGGGTATAGTTGAAGAAGATTCAAAATGATTATGAACTTATCGATTTAGTAACTCCAATTCGGTGGATTAAAATTTGACAGAACAAAATTATATTTTGGAGATAGATTCGCAAGAATTTATACAATAATGCATTACCCTGCAAATGTTGAAATGGGTTGGATGGCGAAACTAATTGAAAGTTGTGGAGCAATATGTTCAGTTAATATAGAGCCTGTTGATAATTCGGAACTTGTTGAAAGTTTGGATTCAAGAATAAGAGATGCTTCAGGTTTAGCTAAAATTTCAAAAAATGAATCAACTAAACAATTACGAGAAATGGAAGTAAAAGAGGCATCAGATATTATAAACAGAATGATAAATAATAATGAGGTTGTATCTTACTTAACTATCTATATTTACATTACTGCACAAGAGGAAAGTGAATTAAATAATAGATGTAAGGAAGTTGAAAGAGAGGTGCAAAAGCTAAAACTAAAAATTAGACCTGTGACAAACTTTTTGTTGCAGAGTGGGTTTAAGGCTGTAGCACCTTTCTTCACAATTCAAGAAGATTTATCAAAACATTTTAAAAGAAATATATTAACATCAACTTTTTCAGGTGGATTCTTATTTAATACTAATACTTTTATAGATAAGGAAGGCTATTATTTAGGAATTAATCAAAATGGAGGAATTGTAATATTTAATATGTGGCAGAAAGATTCAGACAGAACTAATAGTAATATGGTTGTTACAGGAAGTTCAGGCTCTGGAAAGAGTTTAGCTATAAAACATATAATTTACAACGAATACCCAAGAAGCAACATATTAATAATAGATGCCGAGGATGAGTACACATATTTAGCTAATAACCTAAATGGTAAGATTATAAAATGTGGAGGAAGTAATAATGGTCAAATTTTAAATCCGTTGCAAATTAGAGTAACAAAAGATGATGAAGACAAGAATGAGTTTACATTGCATTTTCAATTTTTACATACATTTTTTGAAATATTATTCCCAAGCTTAAATGATATGGATTTTTCAATATTAGATTTAGCTTTGGAGCAATTATACAAAAAGTTCAATATAACAAGAAATACAGATATAACAAAGTTACAGAATACAGATTTTCCTATTTTGGAGGATTTGTATTCTTTTTTAGAAGAAAAACAAAATACAGAACACAATAAAAAGTATGAAAAATTAATTTCACTACTTCGACCAATAGCAATTGGTCAGGCATCTTGTATTTGGAATGGTTATACAAATGTAAAAGTTGACACAAAACTAACAGTATTTAATACGAAAGATATGCAAGAATTTCAAATTCAATATAAAAGAGCACAGTATTACAACATAATGTCATATGCTTGGGAGCATTTAAGTAAAAACAAGGAAGAGAAAAGCATATTAATTGCAGATGAATGTCACGTTTTAGTTGACCCTAATATACCACAAACATTGGAGTATGTTAGAAATATAAGTAAAAGGGCAAGAAAATATAATTCAAGTATTATAGTGATTACTCAATCAATTGAGGATTTTTTGAATGAAAAAATCAAATTATATGGTCAAACACTATTAGCAAATAGTACATATAAAATGTTTTTTAAAATGGATGGTCAAGATTTAAGAGATGTAGTTAAAACATTTGGATTATCGAAAAAGGAGGAGCAGTTAATATTTAATAGTAAACGAGGAGAATGTCTTTTAAATGCAGGAACACGAAAAATATTTGCAACACTAAAAATACCAATTGAGGAGTTACGATTGATAGACGAAAATTTTAAAAATGGAGTAAAAAGATGACATTAAAAACAAGAATAATAATAGGAATAGTTTTATTTATTTTAATAGTTGGTGCAGGATATTCTGCTAAAAAAGTACATATACCAAAAACAAGCAAAACATCATTTGAAACAGAAAATCAAACAACAATAAGCCAAGATGAAGAGATGGGAGAGATTGTTTATAAGGGAAAATTTATGATACCAGTTGAAAACTTTATAAAAGTAACAAGTAAATTCGGAGGGAGAGTAGACCCTATAAAAAATATTAAAAGCTCACATTCAGGCATTGATTTGGTTGGAAAAGTTGGAAGTAATGTTATGTGTGTTTTAGATGGAGAAGTAACTTGGGCAGGATGGCAAAATAGTTATGGCAATTGTGTTGAAGTTAAGCATAGAAAAGAAGATGGAACAGTTTTCTATACATTTTATGCTCATATGAGGAATGACTCATTAAGAGTTACAAAAGGTCAAAAAGTTGTAAAAGGTCAAATTATTGGAACGCAGGGAACAACTGGGGATTCAACAGGAGACCATGTTCACTTTGAAATTAGAAAAACTGATAAAAGCAAAATAGATCCTGCACCATATTTATTTGAAGAAATATAGAAGGGAGAATAAAATAGTGAAAAAATTTAATTATGAATTTTATACAAGAGAAGAAATGGCAGATATAGGAAAAAATAAAGGATTTTTTTTCATTGAAACATCAAACGGAGATAACTTTATAATTGCTAAAGATGATTTAGCAGATTTTATAGTTCTTGAAGCAACAAGATGTGTGCAGTCTGTGGATATGGAAGTATTTGTTCCTAATCCTGAAAAAGATACACCAATAATAACAACTTACGGATGGTTTCTAAATAAAGCTAATCCAGTTTTAAGAAATGAAATAATAGATAGATTGGTCAAATTGCAAACAAATAAGGCAGTACCTAGAAATGTAAAAATCTTTGATAATGATATTTTTTTAGAAATGAATGTAGAAGATTTTGGAGATGAAAAAGGGAAAACACTTCAATATGATAAATTTTTTAAAAAGTATTATGAATCTGAAGAGGAGTTAGAATTAGAATAATGAGCAATAAAATGAAAGAAATTATATTTTATTCAATAATTACAATAATGTTAATATTGATTTGTATGCTGAATAAGTATGTTTGGAAGTTTGGAGAAGATTCTAAAAATGAAACAAATGTTGAAACTAACACACAACAAATGCTAGAAGTAAATGGAAAAAAGTACAATGTTCCTTATGAAGAGGAATGGTTAGATTAGTAAAAAATAAGCAAGGAGGAGGGAAAATGTTAGGGTATATTGCAGATAAAGAAATGTCTAATATTATTGAAAGAGTTTGTAAGAAGAACAACATATTAATACTAGATAAACAGGAAAATGAAACTGATTTGAATCAGTATTGTAAAGAAACTAAAATAAATTTTAAATTGATTAAATACTTAATAATTGATTTAAATTTAATAAAAAATGATGAAAGTGAAATAATAAAAAGCATTTATAATTTATCAACATTATATGCAAGTACAAGAATTATAATACTAGCACCAGAATATGAAGATAATAGTGCAGTATTAAACGGTTTGTATGATATGGAAATTTACAACATAATAAATGATAGTCAGATAGAATTAATTGAAGAAAAAATCAATATAGCATTGAGTAAAACAGGCTTAACTAAAAAAGATTCTATTAAATTTAAAAGAGTAGAAAATGAAATAAAACAAAAGAATAAATTTTCTGTAATATTAGAAAAGTTTAAAAGTGTAATTGTAAAGGCTAGAGATAAAGTAGAAAAATTAATAAAACATAATAAGAATAAAATAAAAAAAGAAAAATCTGAAACACATCAAATTGATGGTGTTTATTTTTTTGATTTTTTTAAAGAAGTTACAGAAAAAACAATAAAATTTGTTTATAAAATTATAATATGGGGATTTGCCTTTATAGGTATGACCACTTTGTTTAACGCAGAATTAAGGCACTTACTCGAATACATTATTGGATTAGGAGGCAATTAAAGTGAAAAATAAAAAATTGGTTATAGTTATTATAGGTTTTATTATATTTATTGTTTCAGCAATTATTAGTTTCTATTGCAGTTTATATAGCAATAAATTAGTTAATGTGGAAGATATAAAAACAGATTCTAAATATGAAAACATTATCTATGATGATGAAGAAGATGTCTGGGATGATAGTGTACTAGGAATATTGAAAATAGAAAAAATAGGCTTAACTGCTACTGTTAAAGAAGGTAGTGATTCAAGTGTAATAGATAATTATATTGGACATATTGAATCAACTGCAACCTATGATGGCAATATAGGTTTGGCATCACATAACAGAGGTAGTGATAAAGCATATTTTGCTAGAATAAACGAACTAGAAAGGGGGGATTTAATAACATATACAACTAAATTTTATACTAGAACTTATGTTGTAGATAAAATTGAAGTTATACACGAGACAGATTGGAGTCTATTAGAAAACACAGAAGATAACAAACTCACATTAATTACTTGTATTTCAAATAAAAGAGTGCAAAGATTGTGTGTACAAGCTACAGAAATACAGCAATAAGACTTGCAAACATATTGAAACAGAGTTACAATCAAACAAAAAGGGGATGATCTCAATGAAGATAGAGGCATTTAATAATTTTATAAATAAGAAAAAATTAGTTATTGTTAGTATTATTCTAATAATATTAATTGTAAGTGTTTCAATACTGGTAGGATTCCATCTAAAAAAGAATAGTGAATCTATTGAAACAGCAGATAATGCAAAAAATAATGAGCAAGAATCTTATGCTATTGAAGAAATAGAAAAAGTAGTAGAAATTGAAAATACAGAAGAATCACAGGAAGAAATTCAAGAAGAAGTACAGGAAGAAAAAATTGAAGAAGTTGTTGAAAAAAATGAGATTAATATTCAGGAATCAAACAATGAGGATAAATCTACAAATAGTAATCAAAATTTAACTACTATAAATAATCAAAACACTAATGAAAAAGAAGAAACAAAAGTGGAAAATAAAACTTCAAATAATAATAGCAATAATAACAACAACAATAATAACAATAGTATTGCTACTACTACTAAAGAAACACTTAATAATAATGTAAATAATCAAACAACTTCTAATCAAGAAAGTAATGATAAAACAAAAAATGATGAAACACAAGTGAAACAAGAAGAAACACAAGCAGTTCAAGAAGAAGTGCAACAACAAGAAAGAAAAATAGAATATAAAAGAAATGATGAATATATACAAAAGATTAAAAGTTATATAATAGAACATGAGACGGAAGATATGAAAACAAACGGATATAGCTTTGTGGTTGATCCAAGTGCAGTAAATATGACAAATCCATTTACTTACTCTGAATACAATATGAAAACTTGTATAGATATGACTTACGAATATCATATATATGCAAGAGACTATTACTATAATGGAAAATATGTAGAAACCCAATGCTTTGTCTGGTAAAAAAATAAATATGTGAAAAGCACCAAGTGAAGGTGCTTTTTTTGAGGGAGGAAAAAAGAAGATGATTAAAAAGATTAATAAAATTATAATAATAGCAGTGGTAGTAATAATGTTATTACCAACACAATTAATTCAAATTTTTGCAACAAATATTGGAGATAATCCGTATCTGAAAAGAGGAGAATTAGGAGATTATATAGTTCAAGCTTATAATGGAAGTTATTGGACTTATATATCTTATAATATTGTAACATATGATGATGGTACAGATACACGAAAAGTTGCATACTGTGTAACACCTAATACTCCCGGTGTCGAATGGACAGATGGGAGTGTAGCAGGATATAATGTAGAAATTACAGGCTTAATATCAAATAATGCTTTATGGAGAGTTTTACGTTATGGTTATCCATACCAAACTCCAGCACAGTTAGGTGTAGAAGGTGAACAAGATGCATATTTGGCTACAAAGTTGGCTGTTCAATGTATATTGTTAGATAGAAGTACAGAATCAATAAAAACATATTATCGTGGTGGTCTAGATCCAGTAGCAGGTTTAAAATTAGAAGATATTACTCGTAGAGGAAATAAAGTAGTTAATGCAGTTTACAATTTAGTAAAGAATGCTCGTAGCAGTAATGAAACACCTAATAACAATACATTAATAAAAGCTACAAAAGTTGGAGATATAAAAGATGAAGGAAATGATTATTTTTCACAAACTTTTTTAGTATCTTCTTCAACTAAAATGTTAAATTATAGAATAGGAAAATTAACAAATTTTCCAACAGGCTCATATACAGCAGATTTAAATGGAAACAAAAAATCAACATTTAATGATGGAGAAAATTTCAAAGTGATGATGCCAAAAGCTAATGTTACAGGAGAAATCAATGGAGAAATGACTATTGAAGGACATTGCGAAACATATAGTGTATTCTTTGGAAAAGGACCAGATGATTATCAGGATTATGCCGTTCTTGTAGACCCTTACAGAGATATAAGTAGATCAATATATACAAATATTATACCTAACACAGCAAGTTTAAAAATAGAGAAATTCGACAAGGATACAAAAGAAAAACTTTCAGGAGTAACATTTAATGTAAAATATGAAAATGGTCAAAACATTGGAGATTTCACAACTGATTCAAATGGCATTATAGAAATAAAAAATCTGATGGCAGGTACAATCATAGTAACTGAAACTAAAACACAAAGCAACTATAAATTAGCCACTGATGAGCATAAAGTAACATTAGATGTTGGCGAAAGTAAAACAATAAATATTGATAATGAAAAGAAAAAAGGACAGATAAAAGTTATTAAAGTTGATGAGGATTTTAATGAAATTAAACTTGAAAATATTAAGTTTGATGTACTAGATTCAAAAGGTAATGTAGTAGATAAAATAACAACAGACAAAAATGGTGAAGCAGTAACTAAAGAATTACCTATAGATGATGTGTACACTGTGAAAGAAGTAGAAACACAAAAGACTTATATCTTGTCAGATAAAATGGAGACTATTAAATTAGAAGAAAATGAAATTAAAGAGATTACTTTTACAAATGAAAAGAAAAAAGGAGATCTATCAGTATATAAAGTAGATAAAGATAATAATAGAATAGCTATTGGAAATGTTGAGTTTGATTTATATTCTGAAGAATTTGGAAAAGTAATTGGTACATATAAAACAGATGTAAATGGAGAAATTAAAATTAGTAATTTGCGTATTGGTAATTATCAATTAATCGAAAAAAATACAAATAAATGGTATAACTTATCAGAAGATAAAGAAATTGAAGTTGAATGGAAAGAAACCACAGAAATTACTGTAGAAAATGAATTGAAAAAAGGTCAAGTTAAAGTAATAAAAGTAGATAAAGATAATAATGAAGTAAGACTTGCAGGGGTTAAATTTAATGTTCTAGATGCAAATGGAAATGTTTTAGAAACAATTGAAACGGATTCTAATGGAGAAGCATTAACTTCAAAATATCCAGTAAGGGATTTTGAAAATCTAACATTGCAAGAAACTGAAACAGAAGAAAATTATAAATTAAATGATGAAAAACAAACAATTACTTTAGAAGAAAATCAAATAACAACAATTAAATTTGAAAATGAAAAGAAGAAAGGTCAAATTAAAGTAATAAAAATAGACCAAGATAATCACGAAGTAAGACTTGAAGGAGTAACTTTTGAAGTGCTTGATTCTAAAGATAACGTAATACAAGAAATTACAACAGATGAAAATGGAGAGGCTATAACAGAAAAATTACCAATAGATGAAGAATATAGAATTAGAGAAACTATAACAAAACAAGAATATGTGTTATCTGATAAAGTAGAAAAAGTAACTTTAGAAGAAGACCAAATCACTGAAATCACTTTTGAAAATGAAAAGAAAAAAGGTCAAATTGAAGTATTCAAAATAGATAGTGAAGATAAAGAATACAAATTAGAAGGTGTAGAATTTGAGGTTATAAATTCAAATGATGAAGTAGTAGAAAAAATTACAACAGATGAGAATGGAACAGCTAAAACATCTAGACTTACAATTGGAGAATATAAAATAAAAGAAGTTAAAACAGATGAAATGCACATTCTAAATGATGAAGTAATAAAAGTAGATGTTACAGAAGATATAATTTCAAAATTAGAAATTACAAACGACAGAATAAAAGGTCAAATCAAAGTTGTAAAAACATCAAAAGATGAAAATATAATCAACGGACTTCCTGCAGGAACACCATTAGAAAATGTAAAATTCGAAGTATATGATGCTAATAAAAATTTAGTAGATACAATTACAACAGATAAAAATGGAATTGCAATTACTAAAAAATTAGATAAAGGAACATATACATTAAAAGAGGTTGAAACTGCAGAATGGTATTTATTAAATACAGAAGAGTTTGAAACTGAAATAAAAGAAAATGACGAAATAGTAGAAGTTGATGTTACTAATGAATCAGAAACACCTGAAGTAGATATTGAAAAGACTGGTGTAGATAGAGCAATGGCAAACGAAGAAATTCGTTACGATTTCAAAATAAAAAATACAGGAAATGTAGCTTTAGATAACTTTACTTGGACAGAGTATTTACCAAGTGACTATGTAAGAATAACAAAACTTGCTACAGGAACATATAATCAAGATTTAAAATATGCAGTATATTATAAAACTAATAAAAACGATTATAAATTATTAAAAGATGATTTAAATACAAAAGAAAATAATTATATTGATTTTACTGAATTAGAATTAGACGAAGACGAATATGTAACTGAATTCAAAGCTGAATTTGGTACAGTAGATGTTGGATTTGAATCAGTAGAAAATCCTTATATTTTTACAACTGTTAATAGTACAGTAAAGGATGGAGATATATTCATAAATAAAACAAAAATAAAAGCCGATAATAAAGGCGTTATTGTTTGGGATGAAGACGAGCATTCAACAGTTGTATATGAGAAAAAAGAAGAAACTAAAAAGCTACCACGCACAGGTTTCTAAAAGAATATATTATTAACGAAAAGCACTTGTAATTCATATATTACAGGTGCTTTTTTTCTCTAAAATTAGATAACAAAAAATAATTAAATATTTTTTTAGAAAAGACTTGATTAATCATAGATACAGAGTTAACATCACACACAACCTAGAGATAGGTTATGTGAACTAGTTCAAAAAATACTAGAAAGAATGGAGGCGAAAAGTATGCAAATGATTAATATTCAAGTAACTAAAGATGAGATGTTACAATTTTATGCTAATAAGATTGTTGAACAGGCAATACAAAATTGCAAGGATAATAATTGCACAATTTCTTTAAAGAATTACAGCAGTGATGTAGACATTTTAAACTATAAAATGCAGATGCTACAAGAATTATACAAAGATGAAAGAATACTAGATGTATTTTGGAACAGCGAAGACAATATTGAAGTAATACTGTTTAAAGAATATTGCCCATTTTATTGCCAATATGGTGAACAAATGCCAAAGAGTGAACAGGCTAAAATTTTACTAGAATTTTATAAATACAGCAAGAAAACAGAAGTATTTAAACCACCTTATGTGTCAGTTAGAAAACTCTTAAATAAATATATGATGAGATATGCAAACAAGAGAAAAGAAATACGATCAACAACATCTGATGTTATTAAGAGAAATATAGTAGACACAGGTTTTATAAATAAATATCTAGATAAAAACGGAGAGGCTTATATCACAATAAAAAATTATCAAGAATTCTTAAACTTAATTGCAGATAAGATTGCAGAGTTAAATATGCAAAGTCAAGAATGCAAAGAAGAAGTAGAAGAAGATTAAATATTTATAACACTTGTGGAGTATAGCCTACAGGTGTTTTTTACGAGAGATGCCGTAAACTCGTATTGTGTATATGCACAAGAAAAAAGTGATAGGTATAGTTAGCCGATGCAGGAAAATAACTCGCAGTAATTTCAAAACAGTTTATTGGAATTATATGTGTAGGTGAGATTTCGTGACGCATACTCACAATAAAAAAAGAATTCAGGAGGCAAAACTTGTTATAAGGGATATACAGATGTAAAAAGTTTGGGCAAGTATGAACAAGGTTATTAAATTAACAGCATCTGTAGTAGATTTTTAATCTACATACTAAACTGCAACAAACGAAACGACGGAATGAGGGGTTTCAAATGTTGATGTGTATTATTTTTATTTACACAATGGGAATAATACACAACTTCACTCTACTTCTGAAATTTCAGGGTTTCAGTAGTGAAGAAATGTAAAAAAAGGTATGCGAAATAATAAAGGATAATGAGAAGTGATATGATAATATGTAACTAAATAATTAAAAGCGAGGCTACAAACTTCGCTTTAATCATCTAGTTTATCAAAATCGAGTATATAGAAAAATTTGTGTAAAGTTTAAAAATACACCTTCTTATGATAATATATAAATGTCATAAGGAGGTTTT
>CANQKT010000046.1 GCA_947624525.1 uncultured Clostridia bacterium
AATATTGCTTTTAACTTGCGTTTTCTCATACAAATTGCGTTTACTTTACAAAATTGCGTTTAACTTTTCACTTGTCGTAAAACAATATACTTACTAAATTTTCTCTAAAATTTCCTGCAACTCACTATCACTAAATAAATATTTTTTATTGCAAAAATGACACACTAATTCAGCCTTTCCATCCTTTTCCAAGATATCCTTTATCTCATTTTTTCCCAATGTAATTAAATTCCTTTCCATTTTCTCCTTAGAACAATTACATATATATCTAGGAATATTATCATCTTCAAAATACATTATATTATGATCCCCAGTAACAATCTCCGCAATTTCTACTAACTCTCTACCATCATTTAACATCTTACTTATACTATCAGCACTTTTTAATGCCTGCTCAATTTTTACTATAATATCTTCATCAGCATCTGGCATCAATGTAATTAAATATCCACCAGCAGATTTTACTCCATTTTTATCAACTAAAACGCCTAAAGCAACTACTGTTGGAGTTTGTTCTGAAGTAGCAAAATAATTCGTAAAATCCTCAGCTATCTCGCCTGATATAATTGGTGTCATTCCTACATATGGTTCTTTCAATCCAATATCTTTTATAATATATACCATTCCCTGCGTTCCAACTGCCTCCCCCACATTTAATTTTCCATTTGCCTCATTTATAGGAATATCTACATGTGGATTCAACACATATCCCTTTACATTTCCATTGTTATCAGCAACTGCAGTCATACTCCCTATAGGTCCATTACCCTTTACTTGTGTTGTTATTGTCCCCTTCTCATCTTTCATTTCTTTCCCCAATAAACTAGTAATTGTTAGTAACCTACCTAAAGCTGCTGTTGCAGTTGGACTTAAATCATGTAATTTTCTTGCTTCCTCTACTATGTTTGTTGATCTTATACATCTTATATTAACCTTCCCATTATACGCTAAACAACTTATTATCTTATCATTCATTATTGATTTCACTCCTCATACATATTATGCTATTTTTTATATCATATTTTTGGCTTTTTCTCAAGTTTACTATAGAACTTTTTTCGAAATTTTACTATATAGTTACAATTCCAACCCCTAAGATAAATGTTAAAACTTTTTTATTCATCTAAGCTATAACACTATATAAGAGCTTATCTTAAGCAATGAAAAATTGCCATCCACGTCGAATAATGTCTAACGATTTTTTTTAATTTATACAACATTTACTAGACAATCGCATATATATGTAGTACAATAAATAAGTTGGTTTTATTACCAAACTTATAGAAAAGAGGTGAACACCAATGGGGAATATTTCTCCCAGCGAATCAGTATCGCGGCTTGCATCTGTAGGGGATAATTTTTGTCTTAAAAAAAATCCCTCAAGTAAGGAATACTGCAATCTGATGAGTACAATCTCAGCTTGTATTGATACTTGCGAGAATCGTACCGCCAAAAGGAAACTTCTAAAACTCCGTGCTGAAACAAGTAAAGTATATTCATATGCTTTATCTTCTGTATGTCAGGATGAGCTTGATATTGCTTTGGCTAGATTGCATGAAATGATTTCCGATGTTATGAACTGTTTCGCATGTGTGTAACAACTTGAAAAGCAGGTAGCTGTGCTACCTGCTTTTCTATACTTCTTTTCCGTAATATGAATCTAATAATATTTGTTTCAATTCACTCACTAATGGCAAACGAGGATTTGCATTAGTACATTGATCCTCAAAAGCTCTATCGGCTAATAAATCAACTTTACCTAAAAATTCTTGTTCTTCAATACCAGCATCTTTAAATGACTTTGGAATATTTAAATCCGCATTTAATTTTTGTATCTCCTTTATTAAAGAAGCTACACCTTCTTCAATAGTTGATGCTGGCAATCCTAGTTTTCTTGCGATTTCTGCATATTTTTGATCTGCTATAAAATATTCATATTTAGGGAATGACACA
This sequence comes from uncultured Clostridia bacterium, assembly GCA_947624525.1. Lineage (GTDB taxonomy): Bacteria > Bacillota > Clostridia > TANB77 > CAG-508 > CAG-492. The sequence goes on from CANQKT010000046.1 coordinate 1,954, forward strand.
AATTTTGTAGGCTCAGTAGCATTATATCTTATAACATATGGTAATAAAACTGCATTAAGTCTTCCATGTGGTAAATGGAACTCCGCACCTAATTTATGTGCTAATGAATGATTTATACCTAAAAATGCATTAGTAAATGACATACCTGCTATTGTACTTGCATTATGCATTTTTTCTCTAGCTTGTTTATTTGTTCCATTATTATATGCCTCTCTTAAATATTTGAATACCAACTCAATTGCTTTTTCTGATAATCCATCAGTGTAATCTGAAGCCATATTTGATACATATGCTTCAATAGCATGTGTTAAAACATCCATACCAGTATCAGCTGTAATAGATTTTGGTAAACTCATTACTAAATCTGGATCAACAATTGCAACATCTGGAGTTAACTCATAATCAGCTAAAGGATATTTTTTATTTATTTTTTTATCTGAAATTACGGCAAAAGATGTAACTTCTGATCCAGTTCCAGAAGTTGTTGGTATTGCTACCATTTTGGCCTTTTCACCAAGTTTAGGGAATTTATAAGTACGTTTACGAATATCCATAAACTTTAATTTCAAACCTTCTGCATCTGCTTCTGGATGCTCATAAAATAACCACATACCTTTTGCAGCATCTATGGCACTTCCACCACCAATAGCAATAATAACATCTGGCTTAAACTCATTCATCATTGCAACTCCTCTATTTACAGTCTCAAATGATGGATCTGATTCAACATCAGAGAATATCTCTGAATGAACATATTCTTGTCTTTTTCTTAAATGATACAAGACTTTATCTACATAACCTAATTTTACCATACCCGGATCTGTAACTATAAAAGCTCTTGTAATATCAGGCATTTTCTCTAAATATGCTATAGAACCTGCTTCAAAATAAATTTTATCTGGAACTTTAAACCATTGCATATTAACCCTCCTTTTTGCAACTCTTTTTACATTTATTAAATTAACACTTGATACATTGGCTGTTGTTGAATTTCCACCAAAAGTTCCACATCCTAATGTTAAAGATGGCATATTTGTATTATAAATATCACCAATAGCTCCATGTGTTGATGGTGAGTTAACAATGATTCTTCCAGCCTTTACAGTCTCAGAGAATTTTAAAATCGTTTCGTCATCTTCTGAATGAATAACAGCTGAATGACCCATTCCTCCAAACTCAATTAATTTTTCTGCTAATTCAATTCCTTCATCTGCACTATCTACAACATAATATGCAAGAACAGGACTTAGCTTTTCTTTTGAAAATGGATATTCAACACCTACCCCATTTTCTTTTAATACTAAAACTTTAGTATCTTCTGGAACATCTATTCCAGCCATTTTTGCGATATTGTATGGACTCTTTCCAACTATATCTGAATTTAAAGCACAGCCCTTTGCTTCCACAAACATACTTCCTCTTAACTTTTCTGTTTGTTTTGCTGTTAAAAATACACATCCAGCTTCCTTCATCAATTTTTCAAACTCATCTTTAATCTCTTTATCAACAATAACAGATTGCTCAGATGCACAAATCATTCCATTATCAAATGATTTAGATAAAACCAAATCATTTACAGAAGTTTTTAATTTAGCTGTCTTATCTATATAACAAGGAACATTTCCAGGTCCTACTCCAAGTGCTGGTTTTCCGCATGAGTAAGCAGCTTTAACCATACCTGTCCCACCTGTTGCTAAAATTAAGTTTACATCTGGATGATTCATTAAATAATTTGTTGCAGTAATAGAAGGTTCTTCTATCCACAAAATACAATTTTCTGGTGCACCAGCTTTAATAGCGGCATCTCTAACTGTTTTTGCAGCTTCAACACTACATTTCTGTGCTGATGGATGGAATCCAAATATAATAACATTTCTAGTTTTTGCGGCAATTATTGATTTAAACATAGTTGTTGAAGTTGGATTTGTAACAGGAGTAACACCTGCAATAATTCCAACAGGCTCAGCAATACTAACATACCCTTCTTCTTCATTTTCATCTATTATTCCAACAGTTTTATCATATTTTATACTATGATAAATATATTCTGTTGAAAACATATTCTTAGTAATTTTATCCTCATAAATACCTCTACCAGTTTCCTCTACAGCCATTTTAGCAAGTTCCATATGTTTCTCTAATCCAGCCATAGCCATAGCTTTTATAATATTGTTGACTTGGTCTTGGTTTAATTTCAAATATTCCTCCGATGCCTTTTTAGCCTTTTCAACCAAATCATCAATCATAAATTTTATTCGCATTTTCTCTTCTTCGCTAATTTCATTTGCCATATTTAACTTCCTCCCTTTTTATAAGTTAACTCTATTATATATTATTCATGATTTTTGTCAACAAGTTTTCATTTACAATATTCGTGTTTTTGCGTCAATGTCAATGGGGAAGGAGATTTTTGTCAATGGGGAGGAGATTTTTGTTGTCAATGGGGACGGAGTGTCAATGGGGACGGAGATTTTTGACACAATAAATAAAAAAATGTGTCAAAAATCTCCGTCCCCATTGACACTCCGTCCCCATTGACACTCCGTCCCCATTGACACTCCGTCCCCATTGACATTTTTTTCCGCAGCTCACTCCGTCCCCATTGACAACAAAAATCTCCTCCCCATTGACATTACAATTTTATTGGTTTAACAAGAGAGAAATTTTCAAAAAAGCCTTTAATTTTCCCAAATTTTATAGTATAATAACCTCAACATTTTAATACAGAAAGGACTGATTCAAAATTATGGCTTATAATTTTAAAGAAATAGAGAAAAAATGGCAAGAATATTGGGAACAAAATAAAACCTTCAATGCTAGCAATGATTTTTCAAAAGAAAAATGGTTTGGTCTAATAGAATTTCCATATCCTTCTGGACAAGGACTTCATGTTGGACACCCAAGAAGTTATACAGCCTTAGACGTAATTGCGAGAAAAAGAAGAATGCAAGGATACAATGTTTTATATCCTATAGGATTTGATGCATTTGGTTTACCAGCTGAAAATTTTGCTATAAAAAATCATATTCACCCTAAAATTACTACAGAACGCAATGTTGCTAATTTCACAAGACAATTAAAATCATTAGGTTTTTCTTTTGATTGGGACAGAGAAATTAATACAACCAACCCTGATTATTATAAATGGACACAATGGATTTTCGTGCAATTATTCAAACATGGCTTAGCATATAAAACAACTATGCCTATAAACTTTTGCACAGGTTGTAAAGTAGGTTTAGCAAATGAAGAAGTTGTTAATGGAGTTTGTGAAAGATGTGGTAGCCCTGTTGTTCAAAAAGAAAAAAGTCAATGGATGCTAAAAATTACAAAATATGCTCAAAGACTAATTGATGATTTAGATGATATTAATTTCTTAAATAAAATAAAAGCACAACAAATAAATTGGATTGGAAAAAGTGAAGGTGCTGAAGTTAAATTTAATCTAACATCTTCTAATAAAACATTAACTGTATATACAACAAGACCAGATACATTATTTGGCGCAACCTATATGGTTATAGCTCCTGAGCATCCTATTATAAAAGAATTACAAAACTCTATTACAAATATAGATGAACTTGAAGAATACAAAAAACAAGCTAGTTTAAAATCTGAATTTGAGCGTTCAGAATTAAATAAGGAAAAAACTGGTGTTGAAATCAAGGGCATAAAAGCAATCAATCCTGTTAATGGCAAAGAAATTCCAATTTGGATCTCAGACTATGTTTTAATAACTTATGGTACAGGTGCAATTATGGCTGTTCCTGCACATGACACAAGAGATTATGAATTTGCTAAAAAATTTGGTTTAGAAATTATTCCTGTTCTTGATGGTGGCGATATTTCTTCTGAAGCATTTACAGGAGATGGAATTCATATTAATTCTGAATTTTTAAATGGATTAAATAAACAAGATGCTATAGATAAAATGATATCTTGGTTAGAAGAAAAACAAATTGGTGCTAAAAAAGTCAACTATAAATTGCGTGATTGGGTATTTTCAAGACAACGTTATTGGGGTGAACCAATTCCTATGATTTATTGTGAAGATTGCGGATGGGTTCCTGTTCCTGAAGAACAACTACCATTAACATTACCTGAAATAGAAGACTATGAACCAAGTGAAAATGGTGAATCTCCTCTAAGCAAACAAACTGACTGGATTAACACTACCTGCCCTCATTGTGGAAAACCTGCCAAAAGAGAAACAGATACTATGCCTCAATGGGCTGGTTCATCATGGTATTATTTGAGATATACAGACCCTCATAATGATAAAGAATTAGCATCAAAAGAAGCCCTTGAATATTGGACTCCTGTTGATTGGTATAATGGTGGTATGGAGCATACAACCCTTCACTTATTATATTCAAGATTTTGGCATAAATTTTTGTATGATATCGGAGTAGTTCCTACACCTGAGCCATATTCAAAGCGTACTTCTCATGGTATGATTTTAGGTTCAAATGGTGAAAAAATGAGCAAATCAAAAGGAAATGTTGTTAATCCAGATGACATAGTAAATGAATTTGGTGCAGATACTTTAAGAGTTTATGAAATGTTTATGGGACCTTTTGATCAGACTGCTGCATGGTCTATGGAAAGTATTAGAGGTTGTGCAAAATTCTTAGATAGAGTATGGAATCTACAAGATTTTTTAGTTGATGGTGATACATATTCAAAAGATTTTGAAAAAACGATGCATAAAGCTATTAAAAAAGTTACTGAAGATATTGAAGAAATGAAATTCAATACTTGTATTAGTACTTTTATGAGTATGGTTAATGAATTTTATAAAGTAAAAAGAATTAATAAAGCTGAGTTTAGTACTTTTATTCAATTATTAAACTTATTTGCGCCACACATTACTGAAGAACTTTGGCAAGTAGCTTTAGGTCATAACACAACAATAACTTATGAAAAATGGCCAGAATATGATGAATCTAAAACAATAGATGATGAAATAAATATTCCTGTTCAAGTCAATGGAAAACTAAGAGCAAATGTTCTTATTCCATTGGATGCTGAAGAAGATGTTGTTAAAAATATTGTACATTCTAATGAAATTGTAAATCGTAATATAGACGGAAAAAATATAGTTAAGGAAATATATGTAAAAAATAAGATTTATAATATAGTAGTAAGGTAAATATTATAACATTTTCTTATGAGTAGAATAAAAAAGAACTGTTTCAATGAATGAACCCAAATTATTAAACTTTTTTGTCTAATAATTTGGGTTCATTCATTGAAACAGATTTTTTAGTTCTACTCGTGCGCAGGTTCCTCCCAGCTAACACAAATTGACTCACCTTTTCCAAGGCAAATTTGCTTAATCTTCCTTAAAACCTCTAGAAAAGTTTCATAGTCTTCTGTTTTATCGTATTCAAGCCCATATTCTTTTTGTATAAACTCCTCATACTTCATAATAAAAGAACCTACTTTCAGGAAATTCTTACGTAACTCCTTGGTATTATCAAAGACTAACTTGTCACGTATTCCGAAATCAAGAACTAATAATTCCAAATTTATATTTGAAATATCCTGCCCAAGATTCATTTCATTTAGAATTTCCTTTAAGCCTAAATCTCTCTCTATGATGTTTTTGAAATATTCATAGTTCAATACGAATATTTGTACCAATTCTACCAATTTGTTTATTTGCTTCCGTTTATAGATTGCTGTCATAGTCAATGATGTAAGAAGAATTGCAATGGCAATGAATACTAAAACCTTTGTCAACATAGGTTATCATCCTTTCTCATTAATTAATGTTCTAAGGGTTTATGTTCCATTTTATGGGATTATTTTATCACATTTTCTCTTACTTTTCAACATTTCTAGAAAAAATGTATGAGTTTTTTTTGTTGGGGTTTCCTTTAGATTTCAACATTTTTAGCACTAATATATTAATTTGATTCGAATTA
>CANQKT010000047.1 GCA_947624525.1 uncultured Clostridia bacterium
TATGCTTAGAAACTGTTAGGCCCGGAGATTACGTTTTCAAAAATTTTTATTTTTATTATTTTATTTCTCTCGGCAACACACTATAATAATACTAAAATTCTTCCAAAACCCTCTTTCCATTCCCCCAAATATATGTTATAATAGAACCAGAGGAGGTAATTAATATGTGGCAAATATGGCTAATACTAGCAATACTATTTTTTATCTTAGAAATGATGGGACCTGGTTTCCTAATCTTTTGGGTAGGAGTTGGCGCACTAATAACAACAGTAGTCAGCCTCTTTGTTGACAGCATTGTTATACAAATAGGAATATTTGTAATCTCATCAACACTATTATTATTTTGCACAAGACCTTTTGTAAAAAAATTTACGAAAGAAGATACAACAATTACTAATGCAAACTCAATTATTGGTAAAACAGGCATTGTAACTAAGGAAATTAATTCAATGAAAGGGATTGGCCAAATAAAAGTTAATGGCGAAGTTTGGTCAGCAAAATGCTCTAAAGAAGGCATTATTGAAGAAGGCGAAAAAGTCACTATTCTTGACATAAATGGTGTAAAAGCAATAGTAGAAAAAGCAAAAGAAGAAGCTACATTGTAGAAGGAGTTATTATATTTTTATATTTAAGGAGGTAATTAATATGACAGGAACTACAGTATTTTTTATAATTTTACTTATATTAGTTTTAATAATTGGATTCAAAACTATTAAAGTAGTAAAACAGTCAGAAGTTTACATTATTGAAAGATTAGGTAAATTTCATAAAGTTGCAGATGCAGGTTTAACCATAATCGTACCATTTATCGATCATGTAAGATCAATCGTTAGTTTAAAACAACAAACAATGGATATTCCACCACAAGGAGTTATCACACATGATAACGTTACAATCACAATAGACACAGTTGTGTTCTATAAAATAACAGACCCTGCAAGAGCAGTTTATGAGATTCAATCATTAAAGAAAGGTATCGAATATTTAGCAATTACAACAATTCGTGATATCGTTGGTAAAATGGATTTAGACGCAACATTCAGTTCTCGTGATAATATTAATGATCAATTAAGAGTTATTTTGGACGAAGCTACAGATCAATGGGGATGCAAAATAGATAGAGTTGAAATTAAGGATATTACTCCACCAACTGATATTCGTGATGCAATGGAAAAACAAATGAATGCAGAGCGTAATAAAAGAGCTCAAATTCTTCAAGCAGAAGGTGAAAGACAATCAGCTATCACACTTGCTGAAGGTAAGAAAGAAGCTGCTATCCTAGCTGCTGAAGCTGATAGAGAAGCTGCTATAAGAAGAGCTGCCGGTGAAGCTGAAGCTATTAAACAAGTTGCTGAAGCTAAAGCTCAAGAAATCGCTATGGTTTATCAGGCAATGATGCAATCAAACCCAGATGATAAATTGGTTCAATTAAAATCTTTGGAAACATTAAAAGAAGTTGCTAATGGTGAGGCTAATAAGGTATTTATTCCTTTTGATGCTACATCTGCTTTAAGTAGTTTGGGTGCTATAAAAGAAGTTCTTAAAGATGAAAAGAAATAATAGAATTTAATTACATATATGCCCCCTCAGAATATGACTGAGGGGGTTTTATACTCTTTCAGTTAGTTTGATCTATCGGCTAAAATTATTTAGTTCTTCTTTATTTGTTCTAAATATTATACAACTCCCTCTCAACATAACTTGTATGTAGCAACTCGTGAGCCTTATGACTTCCTGGCTTTTCTAAGTAATCTTCATATATTTTCTTAAGAACAGGATTTTCATGTGATTTTCTAATTACAGACTTCTCATCTATATCATACAAACAATCAGCCCTTAACTTTCTTATATCAATAGTTGCACGCTCTTTAGATGAACGTATTGGTTGGCCTCCACCCATAATACATCCACCAGGGCATGCCATTATCTCAACAAACTGATAATCTGCCTTTCCGTTTTTTATCTCATCCATTATTATTTGTGCATTACCCAAACCATGTGCAACAACTGCTTTCACTTCTTTATCACCCAATTTAACAACAGCTCTTTTAATTCCTTGTTCTCCACGAACTTCTTCAAAATTAACATTTGATAAACTATTACCTGCTAATTTTTCTACTGCTGTTCTAAGTGCAGCTTCCATAACACCACCAGTTGTACCAAAAATTGCACCAGCACCTGTTGCCTCTCCCATAGGATCATCAAATTTTGAATCCTCAAGATTTATAAAATCAATTCCAGCTTGTTTAATCATTCTTGCAAGTTCTCTAGTTGTTATTACATAATCAACATCCTTTACATTATTTACATTCATTTCTTCACGATTAGCCTCAAACTTTTTAGCAATGCAAGGCATCACAGACACTACACAAATTTTTTCTGGTGCAACATTTATTTTTTCAGCATAATAAGATTTAATCAAAGCTCCAAACATTTGATGTGGTGACTTACAACTTGAAAGATGTTCTAACTGCTCATTATAATTCATTTCAATATATTTTACCCAACCAGGACTACAAGATGTAATCATAGGAAGAACACCATTATTATTTAATCTATCTATTAATTCATTAGCCTCTTCAACTATTGTAAAATCAGCACCTGTATTAGTATCAAAAACTTTATCAAATCCCATTCTCTTTAATGCTGTTACCATTTTCCCTGTAACATTTGTACCTATAGGCAATCCAAACTCCTCACCTAAAGCTGCTCTTACAGCTGGAGCAGTTTGAACTACGACAAATTTTTCATCATCTTTAATTTGATTCCAAACCTCTTTAGTATTATCTTTCTCACGTAAAGCTCCAGTAGGACAAGACATAATACATTGTCCACAATTAGTACAGTTCACATCATTTAAACTTCTATCTTCCACAGTTGATACACAAGAATTAAAACCTCTATTAGCAACATCAATTGCCCCAATCTTTTGAACCTTCTTACAAGTTGCAACACATCTTCTACATAAAACACACTTATTAAAATCACGCACAATTGAAGGAGACTCTAAATCTTTTTTATGTTCACACAATTCCCCACTATACTCAACATCCTGTAAATTATACTTCTGGGCCAATTTTTGTAACTCACAATTTCCATTTCTAACACAAGTCAAACAATCTTTGTGATGATTAGACAAAATCAAATCAAGCACAACCTCTCTAGCTTCAGCAACATCTTTAGAATTAGTCTTAACAACCATTCCCTCTTCAACTTTTTGTATACAAGAAGTAGCAAATCCCTTTCTTCCCTCTACTTCAACAATACACATTCTGCAATCTCCAACCTCATTAATATCCTTCAAAAAGCACAAAGTAGGAATATCAATCCCAACTGTTCTTGCAGCCTCCAATATAGTTGTTCCCTCAGGCACAGAAACATTTAATCCATCTATTGTTAAATTTATCATATTACTCTCAATCCTTTCTTTTCAAGAAATTTTTTAATTTAGAACGTTTTTTACTTTGAAATAGCCTTAAATGGGCATTTCCCCGCACAAGCCCCACACTTAATACATTTTTTCTCATCAATAACATGAGGCTGTTTTACTTCCCCTGAAATCGCTCCCACAGGACAATTACGCTTACACAATCCACAACCTTTACACAAATCAGGATTAATATGATATTTAGCTAAAGCCTTACACTCTCCAGCAGGGCAAGTCTTATTTCTAATATGTGCCAAATATTCTTCTCTAAAATATTTCAATGTACTTAAAACAGGATTTGGAGCAGTCTGACCTAGCCCACAAAGTGAAGCCTTCTTAATATTCAAAGCCAATTTCTCCAATTTTTCTAAATCTTCCTCTTCCCCATTTCCATCACAAATCTTTTGCAATATCTCAAGCATTCTCTTTGTTCCAATTCTACAAGGTGTACATTTTCCGCATGACTCATCAACTGTAAACTCCAAATAAAACTTAGCTAAATTTACCATACATTTAGAATCATCCATAACAATAAGTCCACCTGACCCCATCATTGAACCTATTGCTCCCAAAGATTCATAATCAATTGGAGTATCTAAATGTTCTTCTGGAATACATCCACCTGAAGGTCCTCCTGTTTGAGCTGCCTTGAACTTTCTACCATTTGGAATTCCTCCACCTATATCGAACACAATCTCTCTTAAAGTAGTTCCCATTGGAACCTCAACCAATCCTATATTATTTACATTACCTCCTAATGCAAATACTTTTGTACCTTTTGATGTCTCTGTTCCAATATTTGAATACCACTCTGCACCATTTAGAATAATTCCTGGAATATTAGCATATGTCTCAACATTATTTATTAATGTAGGTTTTCCCCATAAACCACTATTAGCAGGGAATGGAGGTTTCAATCTTGGCTGACCACGCCTTCCTTCAATTGACTCCAATAAAGCTGTTTCCTCTCCACAAACAAAAGCTCCAGCACCTAAACGGATTTCCAAATCAAAATCAAAACCTGTATTCCAAATATTCTTACCCAAAATACCATATTCTTTTGCTTGATCAATAGCAATTTGAAATCTTCTAACAGCTATTGGATATTCAGCCCTAACATATATGTAACCTTTATTAGCTCCAACTGCAAAACCAGCAATCATCATAGCTTCTATAACTGAATGAGGTGTACCCTCAAGAATACTTCTATCCATAAATGCTCCTGGATCACCCTCATCAGCATTACATACAACATACTTTTGATCTCCTTCAGCCATTTTGGTAAAACTCCATTTTTTTCCTGTAGGGAATCCCGCTCCACCACGACCTCTTAAACCTGAATCTGAAACTATCTTTATTACTTCATCTGGATTTAACTCAAATAAACATTTTTCTAAAGCCTTATATCCATCAAAAGCAATGTACTCATCAATATTTTCAGGGTCAATCTTTCCACAATTATTTAAGGCTATTCTCTCTTGTTTTTTATAAAAATTCAATTCATCTAATTTTTTTACAACACTTTCATCTATATCCTTGCACAACAATCTTTCAACAATCTTGTTTTCTTTTATATGTATGTTTATAATATCTTCAGCATCTTCTGGCTTTACTAAAGCATAAAAAACATCCTCAGGTCTTACAATTACAATAGGCCCCTTTGCACATAGCCCGAAACATCCAGTTTGAATTACTTTCACATTTGTAATATTATTTTCCTGTATTAATCTCTTTAAATTTTCAATTATAACAGGTGATTTTGAAGATGTACATCCAGTTCCACCACATACTAAGATATGTTTTTCCTGTGTATTAGCATTTTCATTAACTCGCAAATTTAACTCTGCTCTAACTTTTTTTCTTATTTCATCAATTTCTTCTAATGATTTCATATACTACCTCCTTGATTTTTTACCTATTTTAAAAACATCCTTGATTTTTAATTACAAAATTAAGCACATTACACTCTAATAATTATGACTTAAATTCATTTATTTTATCTTTTTTAATTACATAATATTATTTTTGTGCAACACTATTTTCTTCTTCCTTAATTCTCTTAATTATACTCTCAACCATTTCTGGAGTGGCCTTTCCATATACTTCATCATTAACAGTAAATACAGGTGCTAATCCACACGCTCCCACACATCTTGTAGCTTCTATAGAAAATAATCCATCCTCTGTAGTCTGCCCTACATCTATTTTTAAAATTTCTTTAACCTTATCTAAAACTTTTTCTGATCCTTTGACAAAACATGCCGTTCCTAAACAAACAGCTATATTATATTTTCCCTTAGGTTTTAAAGTGAATCTTGAATAAAATGTTATTACACCATACACTTCTGCCATTGAAATATCTAAATACTCTGATATTTCCTTTTGAGCTTGTGTTGAAATATAACCATATTTTTCTTGTACCTGATTCAAAATTTGTATTAAATTGCTTTTATCTTTCTCATAATTTTTTAAAATTTCTTTCAATTCCGGATTTTCTTTGGAATTTCCGCATTTACATTCACTCATATCCTTTTCCTCCTTGATTATAAATTATATTTAAGAAATTATAATATAGTATCAATTTGAATTATATCACAAGACTTTATTATTACAATCATTTTTCGACATTTTTTTAATATGTTCAAAAATTACAATTCAGGTGCTTAAATTCAACATAATTTAAGCACCTGAATTTTAACTTTTATATATCTTCAACATATTTATTTATATTATCTAATCTATTTTTACAACTAACATACTTATGTGCCTTTTCATAAAATCTACCATATTTGTTGTTTTCTTTATAATCTTCTTTTTCATCAACATCATAATTATTTCTTCTGTCAATCAGAAGATAATTTATTGATGAATTTTGTAACTTAGCGGTGACTTTACTCATTGCACCAATTGGAAATCCACATTCTCTGTGATTATCTCCTATTTGTTTAATTTTATAGCCAAAAAGATAGGACATTACATATGCATCCCTTCCATATGCGTGATAGAAATTTCCTACCTTAAATAGGCATATATCTTCTACATGAATTTCTTTTATTTCATTTATCATTTTATTCATAATTTTTTTCCTTTCGATAGTGTAGTATATAGTGTGTAAATTTTATAAACAAAAATTTATGCACTATATATTTTTATGTGCGGAAAGAAGGA